>NZ_WJZM01000099.1:0-10221 GCF_021609545.1 Pseudomonas sp. PA-1-6B | reverse complement strand
TACAACAGTGTAAGGCGCCACAGTTACAACGGTTACCACTCACCGATAGCGGCGGAAAAGCTAGCGGCGTGAAAACCGATAAGAATGTCCAAAATTACTGGACCAGATCAAGCCAGCTCCCACAGGGTTATTGATTGCATTCATGATCAGGTACACCCGAATAAGCTATGGTGCTCACAAATAGTTATCTGTGAGCCACCATGCCCTTCCTCGCCCGCACCCACCCTCGCCTCTCATCCGCCGCCGTACTGGGCCTTGCGGTCGGCCTCCTGGTGCCGGCCGACACCCTTGCCAGCAAGATCCTGATCGGCTGGAACGCCGGGGTCTGGACCTACCTGATACTGATGCTCTGGTTGACCATTCGCGCCAAGGCCGAAGACGTCAAGCGCATCGCCGAAGTCGAAGACGAGAACGCCGGCCTGGTGCTGTTCATGGTGTGCATCGCCGCCATCGCCAGCCTGGCCACCATCACCTTCGAACTGGTGGGTAGCAAGGACCTGGCCACTTCCGAACGTCTGCTGCATTACGCTTTTACCGGGCTGACAGTGATCGGCTCCTGGCTGCTGATCGGGGTGATTTTCAGCGTGCACTACGCCAGGCTCTATTACACCTGGCAAGGCAAGGAGCCGGCGCTGCGCTTTGCCGAGGGCTTGCTCACCCCCAATTATTGGGACTTCCTGTATTTCTCCTTCACCATCGGCGTGGCCGTGCAGACCTCGGACGTGGGTGTCGCCACCCGTAGCTTGCGTAAAGTGGTGCTGGGGCAATCGTTGATCGGGTTTCTGTTCAATACCGCGATCCTGGGGTTCTCGATCAATATTGCGGCCGGGTTGTTTGGTTGAGCCTACCGATAAGATCCGACGAATGGAGGTCAATACCTGTTAGTTCTGACAGTTGCCAAGCGCCTAGTTGTAGCGCGCAATAGGCACACTCAGAAGGCTAGCGGAGCAAGAACATGGGTGGGCAAGGCACATTGATCAACAATCTGTTGGGCAACGGCAGCTTTAGCAAATATGGCGCCGAATGGACCACCCAAGACACCGTGGACTACTCGCGCCAATATTGCCGGGTACTCAACGGGCAGGCCTCTCAAGCCATCAATGCCACGGCGGAAACCACCTACCTGTTGAAATTCTGGAGCCAGGTCTTGTACCAGGGCAAGGGAGAGCTTCTGATCCAGCCCGATATTCCCGGTGCCGACGTGCGAATCGCACTCAACGACTTTCATCTGTGGAGAAAACAAGAGATCCGCATCACCACCCCGCCTGCAACAACCCTCATGACCGTGGCAATCACGGGGATAGCTGGCGAAGTGTGTGTCGACGAACTGAACCTGACTCAGGATACGAGCACTCCACCTCGGCCCGAGCTGGTACTCAATGGAGATTTTTCTGCAAACAGCGACCATTGGGATACGTCAGGCTCACCGATCGGTTCAGGCAGGCACTTTGACGGGGATACGTTTCAGGCAACTTTACAAGGCCAGGCCGGCCAGACCATCGCCGTGACCGGGGGAGTCACTTACGAATTTTCGTTTCGTTCCCGAAGTGAATTCGGCGGGCACGGTTTTGCCCGATTCCAGGTGACCCCTACGGGGACATTCCCGGAAATCCGTGTAGGCGCGGCTGCCTGGACAACCTACACGGCAGACCTGGCAATGCCGCCCGCCACTACGGCCGTCACGATCGTCCTGATCGGTATAGATGGCGCAGTTTTTTTTGATGATGTTTCGTTGAAACGCAAAGCCTGATCCTTCCAGTACACCCAAGCGCCTCCTACCTTGACGCGGAGTCGCGAAACTACGCAGAGGAGATGCACCTATGTCAGTCGTTCAGTTGATTCGCAAACAAAAACCAAGGATTGCCAACCGGTATTTCAAAGGCGAAATTGATGGGGCAGACTTCACTGCCAAGGTGTTTGACATCAAAAAGAACGAAGACCGATGGACCCTTACCGCCAGCAAGGTAGACGACGATTTAGTCAAACATCAAATCCAACTCGTGTTTCCTGCCTCTTTTGAAAAACGCATCTACAAGTTGGAGGAGCATCTGGACGACATCAGACTGACGTATTCGACGAACAGTTTGTTGGACCCCATCCTGAGATATGGTGCCAGCGGCCTCATTGATTTGACCACTGTAGATCCCGCGAACACCCATGTTGCTGGCGCATTGCAACACATCCTCACCCGTGACGACGGCAACCCGGTGTCCACCATCACGGCCTTGTTCGACCTGAGTTGAAACTCAGGCACTCATGACCCAGCGTTTGCTATAAACCCAAAAAAGGAAGCCGAAGCTTCCTTTTTTGGGGTTCCCACTACTACTTACCAGCTGTAACGCAGACCTACGTTTGCCCCCCATGGCTGGTCAACGTGCTTGCCTTTGCTGTGTTCGAAATCAGCGTGCAACTGCAAGTTCTGCGATACCGCGACCGACACACCCGCGCCGAACTCGGCACGCGAACCCGACAAGTCGTTATTGAACACATGTCCGTTGACCGACGCCTTGTTGTTCTTGGCAAACTCATGGGCCACGGCCGTGCGCAGGTAGGGCTGGACGATGCTGCCATCGTTCATGATGAAATCGCGCCCCACCGTCACGCCGAGTTTGCCCAGCACCGAATGGGTGTTTTCACCTTTGGCCTGCAGCCCGTTGTCCAAGCCGTATTTCTTACCTTTGACCACCACTGTCGACGCCTGTGCAAACGGTTCGACAAAGAACTCATTGTCCAGTTTTATATTACGGCCCACCTCCGCCGATGCTCCCAGACCATTGGTTCCGTACTTGCCCTTGGCCTGAACACCATCGCTCATGGCAACCTTGGCATCGTTTTCGAAGCGGTTGGCTTTGACGACGCCGTCAAAGTAGTAACCGCTGTCGGCGTTCATCCACGTCGCATACAGGCCAGCGTAGTAGCTTTTTACGGCGCCTGAAGTACCCCGGCCCAAATCCAGGTCCGAGTCACTGTGCCCTGCCATTACACCGATTAACCATTGGCTGTCTTCACTGAGCGGCGTATCCACACCCAGGGAGAACCCACGCTGAGTCTGTTTGACACCCACGCCATTGGCATCCGCTACCGAATATTTGTTGCCATAACTGCGGATCCAGCCACCGGCCATTGCGTCGTTGTGACGCAACTCGCCCATGCGACTGCGCAACGAGCTCATCTCGCCGTACCATACGGTCGGCGCAGTGTTGAACAGCGCCAGTACCGAGCGCGTGCCCGGGCTGATGGTGCGGGCATTGGGGTCAAGGAACCAGTCATTCCCCTCCTGTTTGAGCCCGTAAGACCAGGCACCGACATCCACAGCCCCTCCCACCAGGGAGAACTGCGCGTCGCCGCCGCCGGTGTGCACGATCTGTACGTCGCCTGGCGACACGGGTTCGAGCCCCGTGCTGGCCACCAACAGGCTATGTTGGCCAGTGGCGTCCCCCGCGATATTCAGAAAGTCGTTCAAGCCTGCGGCGAAATCGGCCCCCATCACAAAGGTACCGTTGCCGCTGAGCGTATCCAGGTTCAACTGGTAGAACTCATTGGTTTCACCAAACTTGACGGTACCACCGGCGAGGTCCAGGTCGTCCACCAGGCTATTGCCAGTCAAATTCCACAACGAGCCATCGCCTATGCTCAAGCTGCTGACGTTCATCAGGGCGCCCGTCAGCGATGCATGGTTCTGCAAATTCAAGTTGGCGGTGCTGCCGGCCTCGACGATCACATTGCCAGTCAAGTGGCTGTTATTGACACGCATATTGGCCGTGGCCGTGCCGGTGACTTTGAGCAAGTTGCCGTTGCCACCAATCAGTTGCGAACCGTTGTTTACCTCTATATTGGCCGTCGGCACCCGCCCAGGTGCACCAGCGACCAGGATCGCAGCGCCTGTCTTGCCTTCGACCGTCGAGCGATCCAGCACCAGCGAGCCATCCTGGGTAGTGCTTGATCCACGGTTAAAGCGAACGCCATTGAGTTCACCAACCAGCATGCTGTTGTTCTGGGCAAAAGCCGAACCCCCTAGCAAAAGAACACCGGTACTGTTGGCGGCAGTCCCTTGCACCAGTGAGTTATCCAGAAACAGCTCGCTGTGTTGGGAAGCAGTCACACCCGATTGCGCACCTTTTATGGTGCTGTTGCTGACATCGGCACGCGAGCCACCCGGTGTCGAGACGTAGCGGTTGAGCAGCAGGCCGGTCGATCGGGTGCTTTCCAGGTGGCTATCGGAGATCGTCGCAGTGCCATTGGTCAGCTCCATTGCCGCAACGCCTGCCCTCTCGGTTTTAACGGTTGCGTTGTTGATGGCCACCTTGGACCCTTCCTGGGCAACAATGCGTTCAATATTGCTACCGCTGTTCACGGTCAACTGAGCACCGAGTCCGAGGATTGAGCCGGCAGTGGCACCATTGACCGTCAGGCTGGAGCCGGCTTGCAGCGCCCAGTTTGTTACCGGTTCGCCAGCTTCAATCACTTTGGACTCGCCAGGCGCCACAACCTGCTGGCTTGCCTGGGCCTGTACCGCAACCCCCAGCAGCAGGCCCAGCGACGACACTTTGACGGCCGCACTTAACGGTGAGAGTTTAAAAAGATACTTGATGGACATGCTGTAACACTCGCTCTGACTAAATATGCCTAAACCCAATGGCATGGCTCGTTCCGATGGAGTGGAGCCAGACCTGTAGAGGCCGCGAGGTTATAGATCCAAGAGGAAGTGGTAAGTAGGATATATCCGAAGATTGCGGAGTAATTGAGTAGCGTATTGGTATTAACAAAACACCAAGGCGCCGGGCGCCTTGGTGCTTGCAGCTCTGCTGCTATGGCGTATAAGGATCGCCATCGCAGAAGTTGTTGGACGTCAACATTCGGACGGGAATGACTGCGGGTACTGATTTGGCCGGCGTCCCTGCGACATCCAGAGAGTACTGGAACCAAATCGAGTTATAGCTCGGCGTAACCCCCGGGACCTTAAGGTGCGGATCGAAAGGTTCAAGCTCGAAGATAAACCCATTGTCCGCCATGTTTTTATCCAATGTGAGTGACCGAGTGCCTCGAGTAGACCCTATCGGAGCATCCCCATTAAGGCCCGTCGAGGCCACGAACTCAAATGTAACTTCTACACCATCAGCGAAAAACTCAGCGCTGGGTGGAATCCAGACTTCAATGTGTTTTTCCCCCTCAGGCGTGCCTGTGCCTTGAGGCCGCAAGGATGAACACGTAATCCTGCCACGGGGGTCAACGGCCCAGGCAAGCGTGTTGCGAAACACTGCGGGATCGAGCGAGTGGATAATCGCATCGTCCACTTCAACGGACGTGCTTGGCGAAAAGTTGCTATTGGCCGCGCCAGGACGACTGACACCGTAGAAAACGGGAATGTCATCGCCATTGCCCGCGGCGGCGATCGCGTCCTTGTCTACCTCAATCATAAAGGAATCACCAGCCCCCTCGCCCGGCGCAACCGTACGCGAACCTGCCGGGTTCAGCTTGCTTCCCCAATACAGCGTAATGACCATTCCGTCTGTCGGCTGAGGGTCGGCAGCCCACAGATTAAAATTCGCCTCGATGGGGCTGGCATGATCAATGTCGGCGGAATTCAGGTAGTTTGGCGTGGGAGTAGACGCGGGGCCCACGATAGTGACAGCGTCCAGGTCTGGACTCGGGTCTCCCGGCGTAGGTGCGCCCGGCCCTTCAACACTCAGATCAACGTCAACCAATACCTCAGCATCAGGCTTATTGACTGTCCCTGTCCTGACGATTTCATAAGTGATCGGCGTCGACACCGCGCCTGTCTGAGTAGCATATTCATCCAGAATCAGTTGACTTGAGGCCGTGAACTCAAAGGGAAATACGCCATTGAGTGGCAACAACCCGGAGGATTGCGCCCCCCAAATCAACCTGTATTGATCACCAGACTCCCATGCATAGCTGGGTATCGCCAACCTTACACCCGCTTTCCAAACCTCGATATCCACCAACTCATTCTCTGGAGGCACTACGAGGTCAATAGGATCCAACACCAGGTTGGCACTGCGTTTAAGCCTGCGGCCCGTAGTGATCCTGGAAATTTCACTGAGATTCCCAGCAGCATCTATCAATCGGTAATAGCCAAAATAATTACCATCTTCAAAATCTTCAAACGCCGAAATGGGCAGGTTGAACTCCACACCGCCACTTTCCATGGGGACGCTGCCCAAGGACGGAGCATCATCGGGTGGCTGCAGAGAAGTGAACCAGACCTGCGCAACGCCATCGCCGTCTTCAAAACCCGCGTAGCTGGAAATCTCGAAGTCAAAACCTCCCGGATTAAGGTCCAGAGTAGCTTGGGTAATGTCGACCCCCAGAGGAAGCGCGGTGGGGAAAACAATCCTTGCGGGGGCCTCAGTACGACCCGATGACTTGTAAGGCCCGTATAGATCAATCCTGACGCGCTCTGCAACGGAGAAGTCCTTATAGTCAGTGTCCGAAGCGGGCTTTACCTTAAACCTGACTTCAAACTCCCCATGCCCCAGAATATTATAATCAATGGTCAACCGGACGAGCGGCTGAGTAGGGTCAGTTTCGAGAATCATCGGCTCCAGTGGTGTCCATACAGCAACCCCAACTGGGCTGTATTCAATCTGTATCTCGTCGCCAATCTCCGGAAAGCCCCCCAGGGGACAATCAACCCGCAAACCAGCATGTTCGTCCAGGTAAGGCCGCCAGATCAAACCACTTACGCCGTTGAGCGCCTGAGAAAATATCGGCGCGTCTAATTTGGGATCATCCCAACCAAGTGTCGTTATTTTTTTTGCACTGTTAATTGCCATCTTAGTTCTCCTTGCGTGTAATAAAGCGCTCAAGAAGTTCCCGGACTGATAACCACACCAGCCTCACATAAAATCACCGGCAAGCCACCTACAACCAAGTTCAGATTGAGCACACTGTAAAACAATCAACAAAGGCACAGAGAAAGTTCAGCCAACTGCTGGAGATTTTCTAATCCGGCCCATTGCCGTTCGGCCCGCAGAATACGGGATCCGAGGTTGAATACCGGCGATCGATTTTTACGTAGCGAATAGACGAACTGCCAATCCGTGTTCCGTTGCGCCATACCGTGAACTCGGCATACGCACCCGCCTCGTTCTTCATGGGCTGAACATAAGGAATATAAGGCACCACAAAAACGTGATAGCCCTGACTCTCGTCAACATCCAACCAATCTTCTTTGAACACTTCAGAGGTTTCAGCGATCGGGCGGTCACCCGCAAACCCCCAAGTGCCTTGCCATTTCAATCGGAGCTCATCGCCGACTGCAATAGCTGCATGTTTATTCACATGCACATGAACCCCCTCCCAGATAGGAGGATCGGTCTGGCAATTCAACCACCCCGTTGTGCTGGCATGCGCAAACTCAGGGCGAGGAAACCTGACCGGCGGCACTATATTAATATTCACGAACTGGTTTGGCGCCAATTGTTCATTCACGCCATTACTCGTGCGATAACTAACCGGAAAAGCTGGATTATTAGGTGTTTCGGCAACTATCTCCCAAGGCACCCCGGTAAATGTCACTAATTGCCCTGGTTTATCGTCGGACTTAACAGTGTAGGAGGCAACTGGGTCTTCTCGGTCGCCCCAGTACAAGTCCAACCACTTACCGACAGCAGGTCCCTCCGGCAAGGCCACTGTCGCCGTGACACACTGGTCCGAATCACTGAAGTCCAAGTGGTTAGCGGTATCGGAAACAGCGCCTCGAATTTCAACTTTAGCCAAGTGCCGATTGTATTCAGCCGGTGCTTGGTCATGGTCCACCCCAAATACCCGGAAGTCAGCGTCGACACGTCGTACCGGCGATGGAACAGCCGTCGCAACACCGGCACGGTAAATAAAGTACCGAACCGGAACCTGGGTCTGTAGGTAGCCATTCTGGATCAATACAGACCAGCTCACCGGGACCACTTTTGGAAAACCGTCAACCGGCTCCCTGGCCAGAAGGATTCCATTCCAACTGACGGCCACCTCGTCGGTCGGATTCCAGTCGAAATAGGCACCAAATCTCACGTTTACGCCACTGCGGGCATCCGCGCGATCAATCAGGCCGTCATAGTCATAGGCAAGCACCTCGGGCGGTTGCAGTCCACTGGGGAGCGCTTGCAGGTTGATATAGACCGGTGTTGCCCCCGAGTAATTGGACTGCTGGTTTCCTGCCCGATCGCGAAGACCGTAGCGCAAAAAACGCGGCCCATTTGGCAGTTGGCGAAACAGCCCGGAAGGCACAGGGACTATCAGCGCCTCAGTGGTGCTGACAAAGGTATGCGTATAGGCCGCCAGAAAAGGGTTTGACTCCTCAGTCTCCAACAAAAAAATCAACCCGTCGTCAAACGCCTGGCGATCCAGATAGGTCGGAATTCGCAGCTCAACGAACTCATGCTCACTGATATAGGCCTCAGTGATGCCGTTATTGGCGACCTCCGGATCGATGAACATAGGCGGCATCAGAGGAGCCATCCCACCCGGCGGCATCCAATCCAGGGTGAACGTAGTGACATGCGGGCTGTGCTCTATACCGCCCGGCCCGTCAACGTAATAACTGAGGTCATAAGAGCCGCTGATCTTCAGCCAATTACCGCCTATGGACAGTTCTACCGGGAAATCATCCTCGGTAACGGGGCCTAACAAGGGAATCGGCGGCAAGGAGTAGGCGGGTTCCGGCGTATGAGGTTTGATTGAGAAATGGACATTGTCCGTTTCGCCGTATTGTGCCGGAAACCGCCAGATCTGCTGGAGTTCAATCTTAATCGGGTGGTACAGGAACTCAGTAGGGATCAGGCCGTTGGGATCATCGGAAAACGCATCCACCACGACGGCAGCCTTGAGTTCGGACATCTGCCCTGCGCCTGTAGCGCTGACAGATGTGTTGGCTGTTTTTTTTGACCCCATCATTAGGCGCTCCTTGATTTCCACGTGGCTGAATCAATCCGCTTCGCTGGCTCAAATTAGGCGCTTGTTTCATCGCGGTGGATACTGTCAGAACTAACAGGTAGATCGCTCCACTCGTCGGACAGCCCCCGAGCGCGCCGAAGAGCAGCGCTTGACGCATTGATTGAGTTGGTGTTTCCTGAAACCGGTTTCAAAGCAGCCATAACCAACTTCAGAATAAGAAAGGCCCGCGACCGTGACTCCTTTTTCCGCCGCCCAGCGCACCCGTGTCACCATGCTCGACGTCGCCCAACGCGCCGGCGTTTCCAAAGCCAGCGTGTCGCGTTTTATCGGCGATGACCGCGCCCTGCTCTCCGACGCGATCGCGCTGCGCATCGAGCAAGCCATCGAACAGCTTGGCTACCGCCCCAACCAGATGGCCCGTGGTTTGAAACGTGGCCGCACGCGCCTGATCGGCATGCTGGTGGCCGATATCCGCAACCCCTATTCCATCGCCGTGATGCACGGCGTCGAAACCGCCTGCCGTCAGCACGGCTACAGCCTGGTGGTGTGCAACACCGACCGTGATGACGAGCAAGAGCGCCAACACCTGGCGGCGCTGCGCTCGTACAACATCGAAGGCTTGATCGTGAACACCCTGGGCCATCACCTCGACCAACTGCTGGAGCTGCAACAGGAAATGCCCCTTGTGCTGGTGGACCGCAAGGTCGCGCCGCTGCACAGCGACCTGGTGGGCCTGGATAACCCGGCGGCGGTGCGCATGGCGGTGGAACACCTGGAGCTGCAGGGTTACCGCGACGTGCTGCTCGTAAGCGAGACCACCGACGGCACCAGCTCACGCCTGGAACGCCTGGAGAGTTTCAACCACGAAATTGCCAAGCGCCCGGCGTTGACAGGCGCCGTGGTTGAACTGGATGGCAACCTGGAAAAGCGTCTGCAAGCCTTTCTCGCCAACCCCGGCCCCAAGGCAGTGTTTTGCGCCAACGGCGTGGCCGCACTGGCCTGCACCCGGGTGCTCAAGGCGCTGGGCTGCGACCTGTTCGGCGAGGTGGGCTTGATCGCCCTGGATGACCTGGACTGGTACCCGTTGGTGGGCAACGGCATCACCGCCCTCGCCCAACCGACGCAAGCGATTGGCGCCAGCGCCTTCGACTGTTTGCTCAAGCGCCTGCGCGGCGATACCGCACCCACCCGCACCCTGGATTTCTTACCCGAGCTGATTATCCGCGGCTCGACGCCCCCTTATGACCCTGGCTTTACTGTGGCGAGGGAGCTTGCTCCCTCGCCACAGTAAAGCCAGGGTCATAAGGG
>NZ_WJZM01000098.1:0-11873 GCF_021609545.1 Pseudomonas sp. PA-1-6B | reverse complement strand
CCACCCCCCCCGTATCTCCCCACACACCCCGCTCCCCCGACAGCCTCATCTCTTTAAAAGACACACAAAACCCCCCCCCCCCCCCCGCCCCTTCTCCGTCGCCCCCATGATGGACTGGACCGACCGCCACTGCCGGTTCTTCCTACGCCTGCTCTCCAAGCACGCCCTGCTCTACACCGAGATGGTCACCACCGGCGCTATCCTCCACGGCGACCACGAGCGCTTCCTACGCCACAACGAAGCCGAGCACCCGCTGGCCCTCCAGTTGGGCGGCAGTGTCCCTGCCGATCTGGCCGCCTGCGCCCGCATGGCCGAAGCCGCGGGTTACGACGAAGTGAATCTGAACGTCGGCTGCCCCAGCGACCGGGTGCAGAACAATATGATCGGCGCGATCCTGATGGCGCACCCAGCCCTGGTGGCGGACTGTGTGAAGGCCATGCGCGATGCGGTGTCGATTCCGGTGACGGTGAAGCACCGTATCGGCATCAATGGGCGGGACAGTTATGCCCAGTTGTGTGATTTCGTCGGCACGGTAAGGGACGCCGGTTGCACCAGTTTTACCGTGCATGCGCGGATTGCGATTCTGGAGGGGTTGTCGCCCAAGGAGAACCGGGACATTCCGCCGTTGCGTTATGACGTGGCGGCGCAGTTGAAGCGGGATTTTCCGGAGTTGGAGATTAATCTCAATGGTGGGATCAAGACGCTGGAGCAGTGTCAGGAGCATTTGCAGACGTTTGATGGGGTGATGCTGGGGCGGGAGGCTTATCACAATCCGTATCTGTTGGCGGAGGTGGACCAGCGGTTGTTTGGCAGTGAGACGCCGGTGATTAGCCGGGCGGAGGCGTTGGCGCAGTTGCGGCCTTATATTGCTGAGCATTTGGCCAGTGGTGGGACGATGCATCACATTACTCGGCATGTGTTGGGGTTGGGCACGGGGTTTCCAGGGGCGCGCAAGTTCAGGCAGTTGTTGTCGGTGGATATTCATAAGGCGGCGGATCCGTTGGCGTTGCTGGATCAGGCGGGGACGTTGTTGGAGGGGCGGTGATTGGTCGAGTGTCAGGTAGATGCTCATTGGGCGTACCGGCGCTATCGCAGGCAAGCCAGCTCCCACATTTTTTGCCTGGTGAGGGTCAGGTAAGTGCTCATTGGGTGTACCGGCGCTATCGCAGGCAAGCCAGCTCCCACATTTTTTGCCTGGTGAGGGTCAGGTAAGTGCTCATTGGGTGTACCGGCGCTATCGCAGGCAAGCCAGCTCCCACATTTTTGCCTGGTGAGTGTCAGGTAAGTACTCATTGGGTGTACCGGCGCTATCGCAGGCAAGCCAGCTCCCACATTTTTGCCTGGTGAGGGTCAGGTAAGTGCTCATTGGGTGTACCGGCGCTATCGCAGGCAAGCCAGCTCCCACATTTTTGCCTGGTGAGGGTCAGGTAAGTGCTCATTGGGTGTACCGGCGCTATCGCAGGCAAGCCAGCTCCCACATATTTAGCGGTGATTGCAAGGGCGCGGCAGGTGCTGCCGGCCCTTGCTGCACTGTTGCTTAGTTTTCCGGCACTGTTCCTTTGGGCACAGTTACCCATTGGTCGGTGTCGCGGTTATACCTTTTCCAATCTTTATCGGTCCTGACTTTTCGGTAAAGCGTGTTGAATGTGGTGCCGCCGAGTATTTGAAATTGAACTTCACCGCCTGGCGTTTTGCAGTTAACCAACCCCAGAATGGGTGAGTTCGGGTTTACTTGCAGTGCATACACGGCGTCTCCAAAGGTTCCGGTGGTGGCGTAGTCCAGTGCAAAACTCACGAACTGACTTTTCGGGGTGTCGCTGGACTGTAAGGCGAGCAGTCGCATTGTCGTGTAGGTGGCACCGTTGAAACCCAGCGCGTGTAGGTCAGGCCCATCGATGGCCCAGTACTCTTGGGGTGTGCCGCCTCCTTTGACGTATTTGTCCAGGTCGTTCTGCGCCTTGGAGTAGATCACCCCGGCCTTGAGTTTCTGGACGTGCCAATTGTTGGTGTCCGCGCTCTCATACGCGCGGTACACCCAGGTGGCAGGCGCAGTCACTCTGGTGTCGGTGATCTTGCCGCCGTAGGATGAGGTCAGTTCGTTTTCCTTTTCCAGGGTGCGACTCCCCATGGGTTTACCTGCCTTGGCAGTGTCAATGATGCCACGCATTTCCTGGGTATCGTAACAACCGGCGCTGAGGGCCTGCTGTACCGTCACATCGGCAAATACCGTTGTTGAACAAATAAAACCCAGGGCGACAAATAGCGTTGATATATTCCGTTTCATTACATCTCTCCTTTGCTTTCAAACTAACGAACAAGCAGATTTTAATAAACAGGCACACACGCACTTCACCGCAGACAGTTATGTCATCAGAGTTTTTATCGGCCCAAGTTAGCGCTTGCCAGTCAGGTATAGCACAAGTAAAAACAGCAACAACTAAAGAGCTGGAAAATAAACTTTTCACAACTTCAAAACACTGATATCACCTTTATCAACTGGCTTGAAACCGGTGGCGCAGGACGGGTGGAATCCGGTTGAACCTAGCTGCGATTTTGCCCTCCAATCGAGCACCACGGCCGGTGATTCAAACGGCCGTTTCCAGGTTATTGCCCTCGCAAACGACCTAACGCATTTGCGCCCTTGAGCGCCTGCCAGCGCTCGGGTAATGTCACTAGACCCACAGGACAGAGCACGCCCATGACTTCCAAGCTGGAACAACTCAAGCAATTCACCACCGTCGTAGCCGATACCGGCGATTTTTCCACCCTCGCCAAGCTAAAGCCGCAAGACGCCACCACCAACCCTTCCCTGCTGCTCAAGGCTGCGTCGATTCCTGGCTATGCCAAGCTGCTGGATGAGTGTGTGCAGGACTGCAACGGCGATGTGGGCCTGGCCAGTGACCGCTTTGCGGTGGCGGTGGGTCAAGAGATTCTCAAAGTAGTGCCGGGCCGTATTTCCACTGAGGTGGATGCGCGCCTGTCGTTCGACGAGGCCGCTATTCTCAAGCGTGCGCACCGTCTGATCGACCTGTACGACAAAGCCGGCGTCAGCCGCGACCGCGTGCTGATCAAGATCGCCTCCACCTGGGAAGGCATCCGCGCCGCCGAAAAGCTGGAAAAAGAAGGCATCCAGACCAACCTGACGCTGCTTTTCTCGTTTGCCCAGGCCGTGGCTTGTGCCGAAGCGGGTGTGTTCCTGATTTCGCCGTTCGTGGGCCGTATCTACGACTGGTACAAGAAGGCCAACGGCAACGACTACACCGGTTCCGATGACCCGGGCGTGCAGTCGGTGACGCGCATCTATAACTACTACAAGGCTAACGGCTACAAAACAGTAGTGATGGGTGCGAGCTTCCGTAACCTCAGCCAGATCGAGGAACTGGCCGGTTGTGACCGCCTGACCATCAGCCCGGACCTGTTGGAGAAGCTGGCAGCCGATGAAGGCAAGCTGGAGCGCAAATTGGCGCCAGGCCATGCCGGTGAAGCCCGTGTGCATATGACTGAAGCGCAGTTCCGTTGGGAGTCCAACGAGGACGCGATGGCGACTGAGAAGCTGGCGGAGGGGATTCGTCAGTTTGCTCGGGACCAGGAGAAACTGGAGGCGTTGTTGTCGGCCAAGCTGTAAAGGCAGATAGCGGCAAAAAGGGCGGCACCTGTGAGGGTGCCGCCCTTTTTTTGCCTCGGTGTCACCGCCGTCCAGTGTGGGAGCTGGCTTGCCTGCGATAGCGGTGGGCCAGCCAACACTTCATCGACTGACACTGCGTAATCGCAGGCAAGCCAGCTCCCACATTGGACTGTGTGTGTATGTTTGGGCAGGGAGGCCGTCAGTGCCGCTCGAGGGCGTTGACGAGGTCGTGGAAGGCTTCGCGGTTGGACTCATTCAAGCCCATCAGGATCTTGTGCGCTTCCAGCACCTTGACCCGCACCACTTCCTCGGACTGGTCCTGGGACGGCAGGTCGGTGAGGCATTCCGGGCACGGGATGGGGCGGTCAACGATGTTGAACACCTGGTCAAAGCCCATGGATTGCAACAGACGGGTGATGTCTTCGTGGGTGGTGACCACGGTCGGCAATAGGCCGACCTTCTGCCGCGACAGAATGGACAATTTGGCCAACAGGCCCAGGGTGGTGCTATCGATGCTGCGCGTTTCGGTCAAGTCGATCACGATCGCCGAGAAGTTCAGCGCAGTGAAGATCCGCTCGATCGTCGCATCCAGGGCCGAACACAAGGTCAGGCGCACTTCACCGACAAACTTCAGGACGAAGGTCCCGTCTTGCTCGGCGAATTGGATTCTTCCGGTACTCATCAAAGATTCCTGCTCAACACCAATAGGGCGATATCATCCGGCATCTCCCCTAGCGTGGCCAATCCAAAAACCTGCCGCAGGCCATCCAGGCTGCCGCCCGCCGACTTGACCTTTTGGGGCAAGGCGGCTTCTTTCTCTTTGAGTGTAGGCTCTGGAAGAAGGTCCAGAATACCGTCGGACATCAGCGTCAGGCTGAAGGTCGGCGGCAGTTCCAGGATGTGGTCTTCGTAGGTGGCTTCGTTAAACAAGCCTACGGGCAGGCCACGCCCTTCCAGGTAGCGCACACTGTCGGGAGTGTATAAAACAGGCATCGGCAGGTGGCCGCCAATGCTGTAGGTCAAAAGACCGGTTTCTTCGTCGATCACGCCGCCGACCATCGTCACGTGCTTGCCCAGCTTGCAGCTGATCAGGCCCCGGTTGATGTGGCCCAGCACCTCGGAGGGGGTGAACTCCGGCAAGGTCCCGTTGCGCTTGGACTCGAACAACAGCCGTGTGGTCATGAACTTCAACAACACGGTAACAAAGGCAGAAGACGCGCCGTGGCCGGAAACGTCGGCCAGGTAGAACGCCACGCGGCGCTCATCGACACGGAAATAGTCGACAAAATCACCCGACAGGTACAACGACGGGATGATCTGGTGGGCAAACGTGAATTCGTCAATCGTCCAAGGGCTCACCGGCAGCATATTCATCTGCACCTGGCGACCGGCGTTCTGGTCTTCCTGCAGCAGGTTCAGGCTGGCTTCGAGTTCGCGGTTGGCGGTCTCGAGCTTTTCGCGGTAGCGCTGGTTTTCCAGGAGCAGGCGTGCACGGTCCAGGGCGCGGCGCACCGAGTGCTCCAGCACGGCCAGGTCTTCCAGGGGCTTGATCAGGTAATCGGCGGCGCCCAGGCGCAAGGCTTCAACGGCATCGTTCATGACACCGGCACCGGACACGACAATCACCGGCGTTTGCGGGGCAAGGTCGGTCACCTGGCGAATCAGCTCCAGGCCGCCCATCTGGGGCATGCGCAGGTCGCAGATCACAAGGTCGGGCTTGTCGCGCTCGAATACCTGGAGACCCTGTTGGCCATTACTGGCCTGCAGGACGCTGAAGCCACTGTCTTCCAAGTAGGCCGCGAGGCTCGCGCGCACTACTTCGTCGTCATCGATAATCAGCAGCGTGGCACTGGTTTTTTGCATGTGGGCAAACGGCGCCAGAATTAGGTTGGCGTAGGCGGCTCGGCAATGGCCGGGCTCACGTACTGGATTCGCTTTCTAGCCTCTCTGTCCTACAAAGCATTGGGATTTGGCCCATGCACAACGGTAAAGCAGAGGTGCCCTTCTAAGGCGCAGACGGTACTCCCATCCGTGAGGGGTTTCAAGCTCATGCCGATGGTCGCCGGGCGTCTTTACACCGCAAATCACCGGGAGTTATAAGAACCCTCACAACCACAACGCAAAGTAAGGATGGATGCTGTGAGCGAGCACGAGCGCGACTACGCCGAAAAACGCGATTTCATCCGCATGCGAATAGATGCCGATGTGTCTTTGATCCATGCCGGGCAGGAGATTGCCGGTACCTGCGTGGACCTCTCCAGTTCCGGCATGCAGGTGCAGGCACCTCGCCAGTTCACTGTGGGCGACCTGCTGACCGTGCGCATTGATTCAGAGCACGCGGCCCTCAAAGGCCTTGAGGCCGATACAGAGGTGGTGTGGACCAAGGCGGCCGGAGACGAGCAGCAACTAGGCTTGAAGATTTTGAAAATGCGCTGAAAAGCGCGCACAAAAAAGGCGACCTTACAAAGGTCGCCTTTTTCATTTCAAAACGTCACAGCTTAAAAGTCGTCAACGACCTTGCCGTCCTTGACCTTGAACTCGCGGTTCTGCAGGTAAGCGTTACGAATGAAGGTGTACTTGTCGCCGCTGATCAGCTTTTCGCTGTCGAGCAGGCTGGCGCGCACGTCAACGACGTTGAGGCCGAAGGTGCTGTTACGCCAGCCGATGTCGTTCATGTAGCGGTACGGTTGGGTGTAGCTGTCGACGTATTTGGACGGCGCATCACGCAAGGTGCTTGGGCCCAGCAACGGGATCATCACGTACGGGCCACTGCCCACGCCCCAGTAGCCGAGGGTCTGGCCGAAGTCTTCGTCGCTGCGCTGCAGCCCCATTTTGGTGCCGACGTCGATAAAGCCCAGTACGCCAAATGTGGTGTTAACCAACAGGCGGGCGGTGTCGACGCCTGCATTGTGCGGCTTGAGCTGCAGCACGTTGTTGGCCAGGTTGCCGACATCACCGATGTTGCGGAAGAAGTTGTGAACGCCGTCCTGCACAAATTGTGGGGTAACGAACTGATAGCCTTGGGCAATTGGCTTGAGGGCATAAGTGTCAACGGTATCGTTGAAGGTGAAGATGGGGCGGTTGACACTTTCCCACGGGTCATCTTCCGAGGCCGCTTGGGCAGCGAAAGGTGCCAACAGGATGGTGGCACACACCGATAGCTGAGCGAAGTACTGGCTCCAGCGCATAGCTTTTGCTCCTTGAATGGTCTGTCATGGGCGCTATGCCCTGAATAAGGCTGTCAGTATATGACGGAAGTGTCGATTTAGGCAGCTACCTAGAATCGTCTTAGGGAAAATGCACAAAATTCCTACAAATATCGACAGTGTCATCCCCTTGTCATGCCGCCCCGATAGCGTGGCAGCTATTTCAGGGACGTTCAGATGCCACACGCCGAGATTGCCGTCGCCGCCGCCCCCTCATTGACCGCCGTGTTATTTGGCCTGAGTGGCTGCCTGGTGGATTTTGGTTCCTTGGCCCGCACCGACTCACCTTGCGCCGACGCCGAGGCCACGCCAGGCGCGTTGAAAATCCTGCGCAGCCTCAAAGAACAAGGCGTGCCCTGCGCCTGGCTGGACGAACTGCCTCCCGCCGTGACCACGCCACTCTGCGCCGGCCTGCCTGGCTGGCTAAAGGCCGCCTCGCCCTCCTCCATTCGCTGGCCTGCGCCCCACGCCTGCTGGCAAGCGCTGATGGAGTTGAACATCGAACGTCTGGAAGGCTGCGTACTGGTCAGCGGCGAGCCGCGCCTGCTGCAATCGGGCCTGAATGCCGGTTTGTGGACCATCGGTCTGGCCTCCTGCGGTTCGCTCTGCGGCCTGTCGCCCCGGCAATGGCAGGCGCTGACCGAGCAGCAACGCGAACACAAGCGCGGCAAGGCCACGGTGGCGCTCTATGGCCTGGGCGTGCACTCGGTGATCGACCATCTCGGCGAACTCGACACCTGCCTGGCCGACATCCGCCTGCGCCAGCTCAAGGGCGAGAAGCCCTGATCGAGATCATGCACAGTTGGCCGCAGTGGATTAATCTACAGGTCAGCCCGTAGACCTTTCGCGGTGCGCCGCGGTCTATGCCAGTGCCTATCGATAAAAGGAAAGAACGTCATGCCTGATCGCGAGAAGTTACAACAGCAGGCCGATATTGTGCGTGAGCAACTGGAGAATCATCCCGAGTTGCCCGCCGAGAAACGTCAAGCATTGGAAGAGTTGATCGCCAAATTCGAAGTCCAGCTGAAAATGGAACCGGCCACCCAGACGCCCAGCATCGCTGACGATGTGAACCGGGCAGTGGAAGGTTTTGAACTGGACCATCCAGGCATTGCCGGGACGTTGCGCAATATCGTGCTGACCCTTGGCAATATCGGCATCTAACCCGAGTCCAAGCCAAACACAAAACCAAATGTGGGAGCTGGCTTGCCTGCGATAGCGGTGTATCAGTCACTTGATGAATGACTGAAAGATCGCAATCGCAGGCAAGCCAGCTCCCACAGTTTTTTGTATGAAGGCTTACTGACGCGCCAGGCGCACGTTCAGGAACTGGGTGTTCTCAGTGCTGCGATACGGATTGATATCCAACCCACCCCGACGCACATACCGTGCATACACCGTCAACTTCTCTGGCTTGAGCAAGCGCTGCAAGTCCAGGAAGATCCGCTCCACACACTGCTCATGAAAGTCCGAGTGCTGGCGAAAGCTGACGATATATTCCAGCAGGCTGGCGTGATCCAACGCCGCACCGCGGTATTCCACCACCACGCTGCCCCAGTCAGGCTGGCTGGTCACCGGGCAATTGGATTTGAGCAGGTGGCTGTGCACGCTCTCCTCCACCACGCGCGAATCATCGCAACGCAGCAGTTCCGGGCGCGGGTGTTCGTAGCTGCTGACGTTGATATCCAGGCCGTCAATGCACACGCCCGGCAACGCCATCACGCCTTCTGCCTCGATGTCGGCCAGGCTGCGAATACGCACGCTCACTGGCTTGCCGGCAGCAGCGCTGAGGTCGGTGCGCAAGGTGGCTTCAAGGCTTTGCGTATCGGCAAACGCGGTCTGGTTCAGCGAGTTGAGGTACAGCTTGAACGACTTGGACTCGATGATGTTCGGCGAGTCGGCCGGAATGCTGAACTCACCGATGGCCACCACCGGCTTGCCCGAGGGCAACAACCAGGACAGTTCGAAGCAGTTCCAGAAGTCCACGCCCTTGTACGGCAGGGTCTCGGCGCTCAGGCCCAGCTCGGCCCACTTGGCGGCGCGTGGAATCGGAAACAGCAACGAAGGCGTGTAGGTGCTGATGTATTCACTGGACTTGCCCAGCGGCGAATGTTCGGCTGCGGGATGCATGGCGGAAACCTGGCTAAATAAACCGCGCCAGTCTACCAGCCTTTGCTCGCGCCCTTAACAAACGCCTCACTCAACGGTCAGTTTGCCGACCATGCCCGCCTGGTAATGCCCGGGCAGGTTGCAGGCAAACTCAAGGCCTGTGGCCTGCTTGAACGTCCAGGTCAGCTCGGCCGTCTTGCCCGGCTCCACCAACACGCTGTTGGGATCGTCGTGCTTCATGCCGCCCATGTCGCCGTGGCCCATGGCGCTGTGATCCATCTTGCCCATGCCGGTGGCGGTGAGCATGCCACTGGCTTGCATCTGCAACATCTCTTTCTGGTGGGCGGCATGCATGGCCGCGTCGCCCAGGTTGAACTCATGCAGCAACTGGCCTTTGTTGACCAGCACGAAGCGCACGGTTTCACCGGCCTTGACGTCCAGGGACTTGGGCTCAAAGGCAATGTCCCGCAGCGTGACTTCAACGGTGCGCGTGGCTTTATCCGCCGGGGCCGGCTGGCCGAACGCGTAGGTGTGAGTCGCATCTGCCAGGGCATTGAAACTCAACGCCAGCAGGCAGCCTGCCAATAACAGAGGTGTACGCAACGCCATCTTTCACTCTCCAAAATAGGTATCCAGCTTGGGCAACACTTTAAGATGGCCTCGCTGCCAGCCAGCTGACTGCTAGATTACAACTTTGTCAGCTTGCGCCCATACCCCGGAGCCCAGGGTATAAAGGCCGGCGTCCACCTTGACCAAGAGCCCTACATGAAACTGCTGATCGTCGAAGACCAACCCAAAACCGGTCATTACCTGCGCCAGGGCCTGGCCGAAGCGGGCTTTACCACCGAACTGGTGGCCGACGGCACCAGTGGCCAGCACTTGGCGCTGACGGGCGACTATGACTTGTTGATCCTCGATGTGATGCTGCCTGGCCGCGATGGCTGGCAAATCCTGCAGGCGGTGCGCAGTGCCGGCCTGGACATCCCGGTGCTGTTCCTCACCGCTCGCGATGCCGTAGAAGACCGAGTACATGGCCTGGAGCTGGGCGCCGACGATTACCTGGTCAAACCCTTCGCGTTTTCCGAACTGCTGGCGCGGGTGCGCACCTTGTTGCGCCGTGGCAGCAGCACGCCGCAGGAGACCACGCTGCAACTGGCCGACCTGAGCCTGGACTTGATCCGCCGCCGCGTCGAGCGCAGCGGCCAGCGCATCGACCTCACCGCCAAGGAGTTCGCCTTGCTGGAGCTGCTGCTACGCCGCCAGGGCGAAGTGCTGCCCAAGACGCTGATTGCCTCCCAGGTGTGGGACATGAATTTCGACAGCGACACCAACATCATCGAAGTCGCCATTCGCCGCCTGCGCCTGAAAGTCGACGACAATTTCCCCAACAAACTGATCCACACCGTACGCGGCATGGGTTACGTGCTGGAGGAACGGTTCACGTGATCAAGCGCCTGTCCCTGACCAGCCGCCTGGCGCTGCTGTTTGCCGCCTGCACGGCGGTGGTCTCGTTGATCGCCGGGGTGTTGTTCAACCGGGCCAGCGAGGCGCACTTCATGGAGCTGGACCAGCAACAGCTCGAAAGCAAACTGGTGGCCCTGCGCAGCACCTTGCAGGGTGTCGCCTCACCGGAAGACCTCGCCCGGCGAACCCCTCAACTGCGCGCCGAACTCGATCACCAGCCCGACCTCGCCTTGCGCATCACCGGAGCTGGGCAACGTTGGCTGGACGGCGCGCCACACCTTCCCTTGCCCCAAGCGCCCGGCCTGCACAGTCTGCAATACGCAGGCACCGACTACCGCGTATTCATTGCACCCTTGACGCCCAGCCAACTGGATTCGCCACAGCTGACACTGATCCTCGACATCACCCACCACCAGCACTTTCTGCAACGCATGCAACGCTTGATCTGGCTGACCGTCGGCCTCTCGGCCCTGGCCACTGCCCTGCTCGGCGCCTGGGCTGCACGCAGTGGCTTGCGACCGCTGCGGCGCATGGGCGAAGTGGCGGCCAGCGTCTCCGCCCACTCCCTGACGCAACGCTTACCCCAAGCGCAAATGCCGGTGGAGCTGGCGGAGCTCGCCAAGGCCGTCAACGCCATGCTGGCCCGCCTCGATGATGCGTTCCAGCGCCTGTCCGCCTTCAGCGCAGATATTGCCCACGAACTGCGCACGCCGCTGTCCAACCTGCTGACCCAGACCCAGGTCATCCTCACCCAGCCGCGCCCGCTGGAGGATTACCGCGAGGCGCTGCACAGCAACCTGGAAGAGCTGCAATGGATGGCGCAACTGGTCAACGACATGCTTTACCTGGCCAAAGCTGACCACGGCTTGCTGATGCCCACCCGTGAATCCCTGGACTTGGGCGATGAGGTCGACGCACTGTTGGAGTTCTTTACCCTGCTGGCCGAGGACGCACAAGTGAAGCTGATGCGCGAAGGCAGCGCCCATAGCATGGGCGACCGCGGCATGTTGCGCCGGGCCCTGTCGAACTTGCTGGATAACGCGCTGCGCTTTACGCCACCAGGCGGTGAAGTGCGGGTGCGGATCGAGAGCGGCGTGACACTGACGGTTGAGAACAGCGGGGAAGGCATTCCTGCGCCGTTACTGCCGAGGCTGTTTGACCGTTTCTACCGAGCCGACCCGTCGAGGCGCGCAGGCAGCAGTGAACATGCGGGGCTGGGGTTGGCGATTACCCAGTCGATTGTGCGGGCGCATGGCGGGAGGATTTATTGTGAGTCGCAGGCGGGCTGGACAAGGTTTGTGATTGAGTTGCCCAAGGGAGATTGATGCAAGCTGGGCCGGCCCTATCGCAGCATAGGTATCTACACAACTTCGGCACGACGCTAAATCTGTGGCGAGGGAGCTTGCTCCCGTGACGGCCTGGCAGCCGACACAGATATAACTGATGCCCCGCGATCCAATGTGGGAGCT
>NZ_WJZM01000097.1:0-12304 GCF_021609545.1 Pseudomonas sp. PA-1-6B | reverse complement strand
ACCCAGGCCCGCCCGGCCCAGGCGCTGTACAGCGGCCCATTGGCCTTGGCGTTGGTGTTGAGCCTGTTGCTGGTGATCCAGGAACGCTGGCCGAACAACGCTTTGCAACGAGCCTTCAACAGGCTATCGAGCAGGAGCATGTTTTTGCAGCAACACCCTGAATGGCGCCAGCGTCTGCAGCGCCTGCGTTTGCGGAGGCGTCGATGATCGCGCTGTGGCCGCACTGGTTGCGCCCCTGGTGGCTGTTGTTGCTGCCCGTGCTTGGCTGGTTGCTGTGGCAGCTCTGGCATCGGCAAAAGCGCGCCGGGCGCTGGCAGATGATCCTGCCGCCGGCGTTCCATGCCGAGTTGCTCAGCGGTGGCAATGGCCGCGAGAGTAAATCGCCGTGGGTGGTGCTCGGCATCGCCTGGCTGTTGGCCGTGCTCGCGTTATTGGGCCCCAGTTGGCAACGGGTTGAACAAGCCAGCCAGAAACCTTCCGACCCCTTGATGGTGCTGCTGGAACTGACCCCGGAAATGCTCGCCACCGACAGCCCGCCCAACCGCCTGGAACAGGCGCGGCGCAAGCTGTATGACTTGCTGCAAGCACGCACCGATGCGCAAACAGCCATCATCGTGTACGCCGGCAGCGCCCATACCTTGGTGCCGCTGTCCGATGACCTGGCCACCAGCCGCAACCTGTTGGAAGCCCTGCGCCCCTCGATCATGCCCGAGCCCGGCCATCGTGCCGATCTGGCTGTGGAAAAAGCCCTGGGCCTGCTCAGGCAAGGCGGTCTCGGCCAGGGGCGCCTGCTGCTGATCGGTTCCTCATTGTCCAAACAAGAGCGCCAGGGCATCCGCCTGCAACTGCAAAGTGCCCAGGCTCCGACGTTGTCGATCCTCGGCATCGGCAGTCGCGAAGGTACGCCGGTGACTCAGGAGAGCGGCGAATTCCTCAAGGACGACCAGGGCGCGATCCTGGTGCCGCGCCTCGACAGCCCGACCCTCAAGGCGTTCGCCAGCGAAATGGGCGGCCGCTACCGTGCAGCACGCCTGGATGACAAGGACCTGCGCCAACTCGGCATGCTCGACAGCGCCCAAGCCCTGCGCGACGACGGCCAACGGCTGCGCCTGGACAGCTGGGCCGACCAGGGTTATTGGCTGTTCTTGCCGTTGTTGCTGCTGGCCGCGTGCGCCGGGCGTCGCGGCTGGCTGTTCTGCCTGCCCTTGCTGCTGATGGGTGCGCCGCAACCCAGCTACGCCTTTGGGTTGCAGGACCTGTGGCTACGCCCCGACCAACAAGGCCAGTACCTGCTCAAGCACAAACGCCCGGCCGAAGCCGCCGAACACTTCCAGGACCCGCAATGGCAAGGCGTGGCGCTGTATGAAGCCGGCAATTACGCCGAGGCCATCAAGCGGTTTGCCCAAGGCAGCGACGCCTACTCCCACTACAACCGCGGCAATGCCCTGGCCAAGGCCGGTGAGCTTGAAGCGGCCATTGATGCGTATGAACAAGCCCTGGAAGCCCAGCCCGATTTGCAGCCGGCGCTGAAAAACAAAGCCCTGGTTGAAGCGCTGATGCAGGAGCAAACGCAGCCCGAGCCGGACCCGCCTGCAAAAAACGAAGATGACGAAACCGCCCAACCCGGCCAAACTGCGCAACCGGGCACCAGCGCACAAACGGCCCAGGGCGGCGAGCAATCGTCCCACGGCCAGGGCGAAGCCGGTACCGCTGAGACTCAGACAGGCGCCGCGCCACAGCCAGGCGGTAATGAAGTGCCTGGCAGCGAACTGGGTGACGAGCAGACCACCACGCCGCCACTGCGCCCCGCCGACACACGCCTGGAAGGCGAGCGCCGCCAAGCACTGGAGCAATGGTTGCAGGAGATCCCGGACAACCCCGGCGAGCTGTTGCGCCGCAAATTCTGGTACGAACAGCAACAACATCAGGACACCACTCGATGAGCCGCCGCACCACCCTTTTGCTCCTGCTCGCGTTGTCGGCAGCCCACGCCCAGGCGGCGGACCTGGTCGCCAGCGTAGACCGCAGCCGCCTCAACTCCGGGGAAACGGTGGAGCTGACGGTGCAATCCAGTGATGTGACCCAGTTTGGCAAACCGGACTTGTCGCCCCTGGACGCGCAGTTCGAAGTCAGCGGCACCCGCCAGATCAACCAACTCACCACGCTGGACGGCGACAACCACGCCACCACCCGTTGGATCATCACCCTGCTGCCCAAGGTGAACGGCAACGTGGTGATCCCGCCGCTGCAGGTGGGCGCGCTCAAGACCCAGCCGATCACCCTGCAAGTGGTGGAAAGCGCCAGCCAGAACACCAGCGCCGAACTGGCCCCGGTGTTCATCGAAGCCAGCCTCGACCAGACCAGCGTGTACGTGCAGGCCCAGGCCCTGCTGACCGTGCGCGTGTACCACTCGGTGTCGCTGTATGACGACAGCAGCCTCACGCCCTTGCAGATACCGGATGCACGTGTCGAACAACTGGGCGAATCGCGCACCTATGAAAAGGTCATCAACAGCATCCGCCATGGCGTGATCGAAACCCGCTACGCCCTCTACCCGCAACACAGCGGCGCCGTGGTGATTCCGGCGCAGACCTTCAGCGCCACCCTGGTGGAATCGCGCCCGCCCCAGGAAAACACCCTGCAGGGCACCAAGCCGGGCAAGATGATTCACGTCAGCTCCGCGCCCCTGCCCTTGACGGTCAAACCCAAACCGGACGCCTACCCCGCCGACACTCCCTGGCTGCCCGCGCGCAGCCTGAGCTTGAGCGAAGGCTGGAACCCCACGCCGGACCACGTGCAAGTCGGCGACTCCCTGACCCGCAGCCTCACCGTGGAGGCCGAAGGCCTGTCCAGCGCGCAATTGCCGGCGCTGCCCGGCACCGAGGTCAACGGCCTGCGCCGCTACCCCGACCAACCAGTGATGGCTAACCGTACCAGCGACCGCGGCCTGACCGGCAGCCGTGAAGACCGCGAAGCCCTGGTGCCGACCCGCGCCGGCGAGCTGGAACTGCCCGCCGTGGAAGTGGTGTGGTGGAACACCCACGAAGATCATCTGGAACGCACCAGCCTGCCGGCGCGCACCGTGCAAGTGGCGGTGAACCCCAGCCTGGTGGTGGACACCCCGGCGACACCGACCATCATCACCGCCCCCGACGATGACCGCCTGTGGCTGTGGCAACTGAGCACACTGATACTGGCCTGCACCACCCTGCTAGGCTTTGGCCTGTGGTGGCGCGCACGCCGGCAACCGGCGGTACAACGCGCCGCGCAAACCGGCCCCAGCCCACGCACCCTGCTCGACGACCTCAAGCGCGCCACCCAGGCCAACGACCCTCATGCTACCCGCCAGGCCCTCGACGCCTGGGCAAGGCAACAACCCGAAACCCTGGCCGACATGGCCGCACGGTTTGTGCCGCTGTCCGATGCCCTGGATGGCTTGAATGGCGCGCTGTATAGCGAAAGCGGCCAATACTGGTTGGGTGATGACCTGTGGCGAGCGATCAAGGCCATCCCCGTGGCCGAACGCGAGCAAGACCTGGCCACCGACACCACCAGCTTGCCGCCGCTCTACCCCAAGTAACCCAGCCTCAACCAACACCACAAAACCCTGTGGGAGCGGGCTTGCCCGCGATGGCCATAGGTATCTACACAACTTCGAGGCGACGCTGGACCTGTGGCGAGGGAGTTTACTCCCGTGACGGCCTGACATCCGATGCTGATCTAACTGATGCGCCGCGATCCAAATGTGGGAGCTGGCTTGCCTGCGAAAACGGTCTCACAGCCAACTGGGATGTTGGATTAGAGCGCGTACATATCCGTTATTTAGGTAACGGCCACTTAGGGTTCCGCCCTGACGGCGGCTCACTTTCGAAAAGCCGGAATGCCGGCCCAGACAAAAGTAAGCAAAGCGCTCTTGCCCCACCACTCGGCACCTCGCTTAGGCTCGGTGTGCCCGTAATCCGCCAGTGATTTGGGGGGGCCGCCGCCACGCGCCATCCATGGCGCGGGGCGGCTAAACCGGCATCCCTGCCGGTTTACCCCCCAAATCCCTGTCGAATTCCGGCCAGCGTGGTTTAACGGGGCGCCTAAGATCAAAAGCAGATCAAGATCAAGAGCGGCTCGCTTAGCATCGTGGTTACCGTTGAGCTAACAGAGTTATGTAGATACCTATGCTGCGATGGCGGTGTAACAGGCGGCAGATGTGCTGGCTGATACTCCGCCATCGCAGGCAAGCCAGCTCCCACAGTGGATCTGCATCGCCTGCTCGGACGCCTGCTTGCACTTAGTGATTACGACGCGGCACCTTCCATTCCCGATGGGGGAACTTGTACAGATAGTTCAGGTTATCCATATCGAACCGGCCATCCTCCTTGCCGGGGCCACCGAAGAAGCTGATGCCGATATCCAGCTTGCGCAGCAGTTTTGGGCGTGAGAGTAGCTCCTTGGCCGCGTGATGGGCCTCGGGTGAGAACGTCCTGTCGGTGGCGATCAGGCCGGCGGCCTCTTTCAACTCATTGAAGTTCACATAGCTGTCTGTCGCCCCTGCGGCGAATTCGCGGAAGTGATCGCGGATCAACCCTATTAGTTGCCGGTCACTCACGCTTGCGTACGGCCGCAGGTCCGGGGCGCTGGCCTGGGTTTGAGCGCTTCGTGCCTGACGATGGTTAGCTTGGGTTGAGCGACTGTCAGCATCCAGTTGATCTGGTAGAGCGGTGAAAGTGCTAGTCGAAGGTGGTTTTACTGAAAATGACATGGTGGGCCTCTGATTCATTCAGGGATTGATTGAAAAATCCACCTTATGGGTGGTCGTCACTCAACCTGCCGTTCCATTCATCACCGCCCGTTCGACATGCATTGTTAAAGGCCAGCAATCCATATCCCTTTAATTTGCAGGACGTTTCCTAGACAATCCTTTGGCCTTGCGCCTGCTCAACCCACTGGCTAGCCTTCGCTTCGTCGCTGCCTATCAGCGATCGGGTGTGGAAACCTGGAATGAGTAGGCGTCATGATCGTGTGCAAACGCTCAATGGCGGCTGTGCGCGGGCAGACTTCGGTCTGACTGGGTCCTACTCCCCGGTTTCCACCCCGCGTATGGCTGCCACCTAATTTGTCGTGTGGAAACGGCACAGGTTGGCGCCCCAATCGAGTAGGAGCTATACCCATGAGCAAAATCGTCCCCGACCCACCCTTCCCCATTTTCGTCGCCCACGAAGACCTGAGCTTCGAAGACGCCATCGCCAGCATCTCCTCGCTACTGCGCTGCGCCGCCACCACCGCCACCGAAACCGCCGAAGGCCTTAAAGGCACCCGACGCGACATGGCCTGTTCCACCGCTCACCTGATCGACATGGCCCGCACCCTCGCCGACCGTGCGCTGGATTGCCTGCAACCCAACACCACTAACACCCCATGACCCCTGTGTAGGAGCGAGCTTGCTCGCGAAGAACTCATAGGCGCCGCGTTTATCCAGGAAACACGCGTCATCGTTGACGTTTTTCGCGAGCAAGCTCGCGCCTACAGACAGCCATGAGGGCTAGCCCACACTCCGTTGATCGCGTCGGCCATGAGTCCACGCGCACTTTTACAGGTAAACTCCCCTCCTTTTCATCTTCTCCACGGAGTTCGCCTTGCGTCTGTTTCATACCTCCGACTGGCACTTGGGCCAAAACCTCCACGGCCAGGAACGCGACTTCGAACATGCCTGTTTCCTTGAATGGCTGCTGGGCCAACTCAAGACCCAGCGCCCGGACGTGCTGTTGATCGCCGGCGATATCTTCGACACGGTCAACCCGCCGCTCAAGGCCCAGGAGCGCTTGTATGACTTCATCATCAGCGCCCACGAACAACAGCCGACACTGACCATTGTGATGATTGCCGGCAACCATGACTCCGGTTCGCGCATTGAGCTGCCTGCGCCTCTGATGCGCCGCCTGCGCACCCATGCCCTGGGCCGGGTGCTGTGGCTGGATGACGGGCAACTGGATGCCGACCGGCTGCTGATCCCGCTGCCCAATGCCAAAGGCAAGATCGCCGCCTGGTGCCTGGCGCTGCCCTTCCTGCGCCCGGCGGAAGTCACCGGCGCACAGCTGGGCGATGATTACCTGCGCGGCATCGGCCAAGTGCATGAATGGCTGATCGCGGCGGCCAATGCCAAGCGCAACAAAGGCCAGGCGTTGATAGCCATCAGCCATGCGCACATGGCCGGTGGGTCGGTATCCGAAGACTCCGAACGCAGCTTGATCATCGGCAATGCCGAGGCGCTGCCTGCCACACTGTTCGACCGAAGCGTGGCGTATGTGGCCCTCGGCCATTTGCACAAGCCGCAAAAGGTCAATGGCGAGGAGCGCATTCGCTACAGCGGCTCGCCAATCCCCCTGTCGTTCTCCGAAATTGGCTACAAGCACCAGATTCTCGACGTGACGTTCCAGGGCGAAAGGCTGGTGGGCTGCGAACCGATCCTGATTCCCCGCTCCGTCAACCTGCAACGCCTGGATGCCGCGCCCCTCGCCGATATCCTCAAGCAACTCGGTGAGCTGCCCGACATCGACCTGCTCGCCGAAACCCAGCGCCACCCCTGGCTGGAAGTGCGCGTGCGCCTCGACGAGCCGCAACCGGACCTGCGCCAACAGATCGAAACCGCCCTGCAAGGCAAGGCCGTGCGCTTGGTGCGTATCGCCGCCGAATATGCCGGCACACGCGGCAGCGCAGAGGTAGACGATGCGCAACTGATCGAACTCGACCAGCTCACCCCCCAGGAACTGTTCAGCCGCGCCTGGCAGGACAGCTACGGCAGTGAAGTGGATGAACAGACCTTGAAGGACTTCGCCGTGCTGCTCCAGGAAGTGCAACAGGAGGGCGAACAGCCATGAAGATCCTCGCCATCCGCCTGAAAAACCTCGCCTCCCTGGCGGGCCCGTTCGAAATCGACTTTACCGCCGAGCCCCTGGCCAGTGCGGGTCTGTTCGCCATCACCGGGCCGACCGGCGCGGGTAAAAGTACCCTGCTCGATGCGTTGTGCCTGGCGCTGTTTGGCGCAGTGCCACGCCTGGGTGACACCGGCCAGGCCAAGATGCCGGACGCCGACACGGATATCTCCATCGGCGACCCGCGCACCCTGATTCGACGCGGCACCGGTGGTGGCTATGCCGAGGTGGATTTTGTCGGTGTCAGTGGCCGTCGCTACCGTGCGCGCTGGGAAGCCAACCGCGCCCGTGACAAGGCCAGCGGCAAGTTGCAGAACAGCCGGCAAAGCCTGATCGACCTGGACAGCGACCAACTGCTGGCCAGCCAGAAAACCGAGTACAAGACCCAGCTCGAATTGGCCCTGGGCCTGAACTTCGAACAGTTCACCCGTGCGGTGCTGCTGGCGCAAAGCGAGTTCAGCGCCTTCCTCAAGGCCAATGACAATGAGCGCAGCGAACTGCTGGAAAAGCTCACCGATACCGCGCTCTACACCCAGCTCGGCCGCCGTGCGTTCGATAAGGCCAAAGAGGCCAAGGACGCCCACAAACAGCTGCAGGACCAAGCCACCGGCGTGGTACCCCTGGCCCCCGAAGCCCGCGCCGAGCTGGATCAACAGTTGGCCCACGCCCAGCAGCAGCTCAAGACCCAACAAGCCCAGCTCAAGCAGCTGGAGCTGCAGCACACCTGGCTCAAGGAACTGCGTGAATGGCAGGAGCGCCATCAACACGCAGTGGAGCAACTGCAACGCGACGAAGCAACCTGGGCCAGCCAAGGCCAGCAACGCCAAGACCTCAGCCTGCTGGAGCAGTTGGCACCGCAACGCCATCACTTCCTGCGCCAGGCAGAACTCGGCACCCTGCTGACGCCCCTGGCGGCACAGATTGCGCAGCACGTCGAGCAACAAACCGCCCTGCACGCCCGCCAGGAACAGGCGCAACACCAGCAAGTGGCCGCCCAGGCAGCACTGGCCGAGGCCCTGAAACACCAGGCCGACGCCGCCCCCCTGCTGCGCCAGGCCATCGAAGAGCAAAACACCCTCGCCCATGTGAGCCGCGAACTGGCCAAGCGCAACGAGGAAAAACACCAGCACGAAAGCGCCTGCACCGAAGGCCAGGCGCTGCTCGACGGTTTGCAACACACGCAAGCCCAAGGCACCGAGCGCCTGCAACGCCTGGCCACCGAGCTTGAGCACAGCGCCGCCCTCGCGCCGCTGAGCGATGCCTGGAACGCCTACCGTGACCGCCTGCAACAGTTGGTGTTGATCGGCAATCGCCTCAACCAAGGCCAGGCCGAGCTGGGGCAACTCGAACAGCGCGCCAGCGCCGCCGCCGAACAGTTCACCCAACAGCGCGAAGCCCTGGACCTGCTCTACCACGAGGCCGGTGCCGAACCGCACGCGGTGGCCGAACAAATCCAATTGCTGGCCAGCCTGCTGCAAGACAATCGCAAACAACAGCGCGCCTTCGAAGACCTGGCCCGCTTGTGGGACAGCCAGCAACAGTTGGATCAACAGGCAGGTGCGCTCACGCAAAGGCTCGCCGAGGCCGCGCAAAAACGCGAACAACTGAACCAGACCGGCCTGCAAACCAAGGCCGAACTCACCGTTGCCGAACAAACCCTGGCGGTGACCAAGCAACTCCTTGAGCGCCAACGCCTGGCCCGCAGTGCCAGCGTCGAGGAATTACGCGAGCAGTTGCAGGATGACCAACCCTGCCCGGTGTGCGGCAGCCACGAACACCCCTATCACCAGCCTGAAGCCCTGCTGCAGAGCCTGGGTCGCCATGATGAAAGTGAAGAGGCGGCTGCGCAGAAAGCCGTCGACAGCCTCAAGGAAAAACTCACTGAGTTGCGCGGTGAAGTGGGCGGCCTGATCGCTCAGCAAAAAGAGTTCCTGCAACAGCAGGAACAGTTGGCCACCCAGCAGCAGGGTTTGGCGCCGAGCCTGCAAGCCCACCCACTGTCTGCCTCGCTGTTCAATCAGGACGCTGCCAAGCGCAGCCCTTGGCTGGCCCAGCAACTGGCCCAATTGACCCAAAGCATCAGCCAGGACGAACAACGCCAAGGCGCCCTGCTCAACCTGCAACAGAACGCCGGGCGCTTGCAGCAACAATTACAAGCGGCCCAGGATGCCAGCCAGCAAGCCCGGCAATTGCTGGTGGACCAACAACGGCAACTGGCCGGCGACCGCGAACGCCTGGAGGCGGAACTCAGCGCCTTCGCCAGCCTGCTGCCCAGCGAAACGCTGGAAGGCTTGCACAGCGCGCCTGCGGCGACCTTCATGCAGCTCGACCAACAGGTCAGCCAGCGCCTTGAGCAGTTGGGCCATCAACGCGATGAGCAGGCCGAGCAGCAGGAGCGCCAACAGGCCATCGAGAAACAACACACCCACCAACAGCATCGTCAGCAGCAACTCGACGCTGTGAATCTGCAAGTCGCCGAGCTGGCCGACCAGCAACACGCCGTCCAGGAAAAACTCCGCGCCTTGCTAGGGGATTACCCCAGCGCCGAACACTGGCAACAGCAGCTGGAGCAAGCCGTCACGCAGTCGCGCCAAAGCGAGACCGACGCCAACCAGGAACTGCACGCCGTGCACACGGCGCAAGTACAGCTGGCCGCCGACCTCAAGGCCCAGCAGCAACGCCAGCAGGCATTGGAGGCGGAGCAGCACGCCCTTGCGACACGCATCGGCGAATGGCGCGCCCAGCACCCAGAACTGGATGATCAGGGCCTGGCACGCCTGTTGGCCCTTGATGAAGCCCAGGTCGCGCAGTTGCGTCAGCACCTGCACAGCAGCGAAAAGGCCGTCGAGCAAGCCAAGGTTCTGCTGCACGAGCGCGAACAGCGCCTGGCCGAACACCAGGCCCTGCACAACGGCAACCTGGAGGCCGAGCAACTGGACGCCACCCTGGCAACGCTTGACCAGCAACTGCTCGAGGGTGAGAAACACTGCGCCGAACTGCGCGCACGCCAGTCCGAAGACCAGCGCCGCCAGAATGCCAACCAGGCCCTGGCCGAACAGATTGCCAAGGCTTACGAGCAGTGGCAGCGCTGGGCACGCCTGAATGCGCTGATCGGCTCGGCCACCGGCGACACCTTCCGCAAGATCGCCCAGGCCTACAACCTCGACTTGCTGGTGCACCATGCCAACGTGCAACTGCGCCAACTGGTGCGCCGCTACCGGCTCAAACGCGGCGGCAGCATGCTCGGGCTGCTGGTGATGGACACAGAGATGGGCGATGAACTGCGCTCGGTGCATTCGCTGTCCGGTGGCGAAACCTTCCTGGTGTCGTTGGCCTTGGCCTTGGGCCTGGCTTCCATGGCGTCGAGCACCTTGAAGATCGAGTCGCTGTTTATCGACGAAGGCTTTGGCAGCCTTGATCCGGAGTCATTGCAATTGGCGATGGACGCTCTGGACGGCTTGCAGGCCCAGGGCCGCAAGGTGGCGGTGATCTCCCACGTACAGGAAATGCACGAGCGCATCCCGGTGCAAATCCAGGTCCAGCGCCAGGGCAATGGCTTGAGTACCCTGGAGGTCAAGTGAACGAAGCGCTGCTGTACTCGTTCCGACGCTGCCCGTATGCGATGCGGGCGCGGCTGGCCTTGCGTTACTCAGGCGTTCCTGTGCGAATCATCGAGGTGAGCCTCAAGGCCAAGCCAGCCGAGATGCTGGCGCTGTCGCCCAAGGGTACGGTGCCGGTGTTGAGTGTCGAAGGTCGAGTGATCGAGCAGAGCCTGGAGATCATGCAATGGGCGCTGGCGCAGCACGATCCAGATGATTGGCTGCTGCTAGGTGACCCTGCGGTGTTGGCGTTGATTGCCGAGAATGATCAAGTGTTCAAGCATCATTTGAATCGATACAAGTATGCCGAGCGCTACCCGGAACAGCCGATGGAGCATTATCGGGCCGAGGGTGAGGTGTTCTTGCAGAAGTTGGAAGGCTTGCTGGCGGAGCGTGAGTACTTGCTCGCCGAACACCTGAGCCTGGCGGATGCGGCACTGGCGCCGTTTGTGCGCCAGTTTGCTCATGTAGATCGGGAGTGGTTTGCAAGGACGCCGTATCAGCGTTTGCAGGTTTGGTTGCAGCGGTTTCTGGAGTCGCCGCTGTTTATCGCGGTGATGACAAAACCCTGACGACACCCAATATTGCATTAGTGAACAAGCTTCTTTTCACACTTCAAACTTAGACAAAATCCACCCCATACTTTATCCGCACCGATAGAGTATGGAGCAGACTCACTTTTAAACACCCCCATACCACCTTATATATCCCGCACACCAATATTATCTACGAAAATAAAGGTGTTTGCTGCTGTTGGTATTTTAAAATCAATTTTAATATTAAAGGTAGTACTAGTTTCAGCACGAAAGGTTCCCGAGAAATGACGCCAAGACGCCCCCGTAAATGAACCTCTAAAATTAATGTATGTATTTGCCACCGCAACATGAAAACTAGCAGTTATTAAAGGATTCTCTGGCCTTACATCGAACGACAACTGATACGTCTTACCCATTCGAAGATTATAATATGTCTTATATATTACTTTGTAATGTCCATTTGAATTTGTATCGAACAACAGACCTCCGCAACGGTTTCCATCTATCACCTTGTCACGCAAGCTACCGCCGACGACATACCACCCAGTGTTCGGACCATGCTCAAATGTCGTCAGATCATTAACCTTTGTAGCAACTATGTACTCCACCACTGGAAATCTAATGGCATCAGCTTCAGCTTTACTAGGACTGAAAGCCGCTTTGAACTCCATCTGCAGCTTGGTGCTATCACCCAATCCATTCAGATAATTACGAAAGATCGCTGGTTGGATTCTCCGCTGAGCGATCCAGGTCGGGTTGACAGCTGCGCTACCTGCACCGTTGTACACCGTCAGCGAATGATCAACGCCCTTGTCCGTTTTCCCCAGCAGCCTCAACCAGACGGGGTAAGACGCAGTGATAAACGGCCAGACACCAATTAGCCCTGTGATATTGACGCCAACTGTATCCAAGTCCAGTACTCGAGTCGCCTCGTTAGCCTCAATGATCCTGAGCTCCGTTTTGGCCAACTCAGCCTGGGGTATGGGCGTCACTGTCACCGTCAACACCTTGGACGAAATCACCTTGCCGTTGCGGGCCACTTCGTAATCAAGGGTGACCGTCTTGTTGGCATTGCCGACGTTGGCGGCAATCGCGGCCTTGGTAATGTCGAACGTGACCTTGCCCGTCGCTACCCCATTCTTGGCCGGGATCACCGGAGAACCCGCTCCGGCCGTGCCCACCATCGTCACCTTGATGCTGTCTGTGGTGTACATCGGTGTGTACTCCACCGACACCGTACCGCCGT
>NZ_WJZM01000096.1:0-12609 GCF_021609545.1 Pseudomonas sp. PA-1-6B | reverse complement strand
GTGGGGCAAGAGCGTTTTGCTTACTTTGGCCTGGGCCGGCATCCCGGCTTTTGCAAAGTGAGCCGCCGTCAGGGCGGAACCCTAAGTGGCCGTTACCGCAGCAATGGATATGTACTCGGTATAACTGCGTCGACTGTCAGGCCGCCATCGCAGGCAAGCCAGCTCCCACATTTAGATCGCGGGGCGTCAGGTAGATAGGTGTCGGCTTTCAGGCCATCATCGCAGGCAAGCCAGCTCCCACATTTGGATTGCGGCGCGCCAGGGAGATAGGTGTCGGCTTTCAGGCCGTCATCGCAGGCAAGCCAGCTCCCACATTGGGATTGCGGCGCGCCAGAGAGATAGGCATCGGCTGTCAGGCCGTCTTCGCAGGCAAGCCAGCTCCCACAGTTGGATCTCGCCGCACCTGGGAGATAAGTGCTGCTGTTTGCAGCTTACGGCTTGAGCGCTTTCTTGGGATAAATGTCGTAGCGGCTGGACTTGCCATCCAGCGCATGGCTTGGCTTCGGCCCCTCAATACAGGGTGCCTTGCGCGGCCGCTTGACCACCACCCGATGGCTGGCCAAAGCCAGAGCGGCCGCAAGCAACGCCGGTGCATCCGGGTCATCGCCCACCAACGGCCGGAACAGGCGCATTTCCTTCTTCACCAGGGCAGTTTTCTCACGGTGCGGAAACATCGGGTCCAGGTAGATCACCTGAGGCGGCTCGCCCTGCCAATTGAGCATCACGTCGATGGAGTTGCCCTTGAGCAGCTTCATGCGCGCCACAATCGGCGCCACGTCAAAATCTTCGGCAGCGCGGGCCAGGCCATCTTCGAGCAAGGCGCCGATCAGCGGCTGGCGCTCGATCAGGCTCATCTCACACCCGAGGCTGGCCAGCACGAACGCGTCCTTGCCCAAGCCAGCCGTGGCGTCCAGCACTCGCGGGCGCACGCCCTGGGCGATGCCCACCGCCTTGGCGATCATCTGCCCGCTGCCACCACCATACAATCGCCGATGCGCCGCGCCGCCTTCGACAAAGTCGACCCGCACCGGCCCTGGCGCATCAGGCCCAAGCTGTTGCAACTGCAAGCCGTGCTCCCCCACTTGCAGGGAAAAATCCGCATCGGCCACCTGCAGAGGCAACCCCAGCAGCGAAGCCCACTGTTCAGCGCGGGCCTGGAAGCTGTCAGCCAAGGCTTGGACCTGGATGCGGCTGGCCGCTGGTTGTTCGTTCATCAATCGCCACGCTCAAAAATATTAAGGATCGGCAAACAACGGCCGATAAAAATCACAGTCAGGTATTTTGCCAGAGCTGAGCGTCGACCGAGAAAAATGTCAGACATTCTTCCCCTTTCCATCGGTGTACTGCCGACCCACAACCATTACGGCCTGCGCAATACCCAAGCGCTGGCCGGGGTGAGTCATGTGTGGCAGGACTTCTTCGCCCGCGCGTTGGCCGAGCAGCTCGGTGAAACGCCGGACGCGCTCGCCGCCAAGGCGCCCGCCCCGGCAGACCCGGCAGTTGAACCCCGCGAAGGCGCCGACCTGCTGGCGCAGATCCTCACCCAGCGTGAGTGCGATGTGAAAGACACCGAGATCGTGCCGCCTGCGCCGCTCTTCCTGCCGATTGCCGAGTTCGAAACCGAGCTGCTGCCACCGGCCGCGACGCCGTTCCCGGAAGAAGAAGTCATCGCCCAGCAACGCCAACAAGCGTTTGAGAGCGAGTGGGTACGCCCCATCGTGCTGAACGCCGGCCAACCGCTACCCGGGCCAGGCCCGGCGCCACAACCACGCCCACTGCACCTGCCGATTGCCGAATTCGAGCTGGACCTGCTGCCACCGGTCGCCACGCCGTACCCTGAAGAAGAACTGCTGGCGCAGCAAAAGGCCCTGGATTTCGATTACTACTGGGCACGCCCGCTGGTGACCCACAACCTGCGCCTGGCCGCCTGAACCCTAGCGACACACCCACCAACGCCCCATGTCCAGATGGAAATGGTTGCGATGAGCCGCGTTGTAGTCCGGGCTCAACACCACGTTGAAGTCATCACAGGCGCCATCGCGTACCAAACGCAGGAAGCGCGCACTGTCGCCCTGCCCCGGCCAATCCTTGAGCACGCTGATACTGTGCCCATCCGCCAGGCGAAAACCGGCGATATCCAGGGCATTGGCCGAGGCATGCTGGCTGAGTCGACCGTCGGCGCGGTTGTAGATATTACGGCAGGCAAAACTGCCCAAATGCTCGACGCGGCTCACCGCCTGGCCGAACACGGCCTGGGCCGCCGGTTGCAGGCTATGGCGCTCGAACAAGGCGAACGCCACCGCCAGCGGGCAACTGGCGAGAAAGCTGCTGCTCAAGGCCACGTCAGCGCCCTGCACACGCAGAATATTGCGCAAGGGGCACGCCGCATCAGCCGGTGTATCGGCCTGGCGGCTCACGCGCAGACCAGAGGTGTTCAGCACCTGGTCACACAGCGCCGGATCGTCCTGCAAACGACTGAGCTTGTAGCGCGTCAACAGGTTGGGGCTGGCCCGCACATCCAAGGGCGCCCAGGGGTTCCACTCGGCCGGCATCGGCACCCAACCCCGCCAGACAGCCAACGCAAATGCGCCCACCAGCACCAGCAACACACTCAATGTCTTGACCACACCCACGGCTCAACCCTCAAAGTAGCCCGAGCTGCTCCGCCACGGGTTCTCGATGCAAGGCAGGCAGCGGCGGTAGCCCTGGCAGACGCACCATCAGCTTGGCGTGGAAGCGCAGCGCCAGTTGTGCCGCGAGACGATTGTCCGACGTGTGCAGGAACATATAGGGCGTGCGGCCCTCTTCGATCCAACTGGCGATCTTTTCCACCCATGGAATCAGGAACGGGTCATTGGCCTCAAGGTCCGGATGCCCGATGAAGCGCACCTGGGGAAACTGCGTCAGGGCCGCTGGGCGCGGTGGCACCCGGGGCTTTTTGGACTGGGCATGCAGCACCGCTTCCGAGGTAGAGGTACAACTGAACAGGGCACGTGGATCGAGGCAGATGCGCTCGACACCGCGATCGCGCAACAGGCGGTTGAGCATGCGCTCAGCATCACCTTTGGCGAAGAACTGTTCATGACGCACCTCCACGGCCAGCGGCCGATCAATGCCATCGAGAAAACCAGCCAGCTCCGCCAGGCGTGGCGGCGTAAAGCTCTTCGAGAGCTGCAGCCACAGCGGTGAAACGCGCTCACCCAAAGGGCTCATCAAGCCGACAAAACTTTCTGCCGCCGGCAACTGTTCACGCAAATCGCCAGCATGGCTGATATCGCCGGGGAATTTGGCGGTGAAGCGAAAATCATCAGGCATGATTTCGGCCCAGCGCTGTACGGTAGCGGCCGAGGGGCGAGCATAGAAAGTAGTGTTGCCTTCAACGGCGTTGAAGACCTGGGAATAGAGCCCGAGGTAATCGCTGGAACGTGCCTCAGCGGGATACAGGTACTCGCGCCAGGCGTTTTCACTCCAGGACGGGCAGCCGATGTAATAAGGCAAACGCATCAGATATGGATATCGAGACCCAGCACTTCCATATCCCATTCGACAAAGCCGGCGGTGGTCAGGTAGCTGGCCAAGGCGGTGGCAACGCTTTTGCTCATGGAACGGGGAAAGACCATGTCTTGCTGACGGGCAGGAACGCCGCTGATGCGTGCGCTCGAGGCGCCTTGAGCTTTGGAAGGCGTATCGGTGTGTACTTCGATGAAGTCCGGTGAATCCTCGACGGACTCGTCTACCGTCACGCTCGCCTTGCGCGGCTTACGCTTGAGGGGGTACGACTGTGAGGAAAAACCGTCTATACGCATACATGCAGACTCGGTATCAATGATGGCAATTTAGCGGCACTTTCCATGGCGCGCAAATGCTCTGGTGATAACTAGAACACATAATTTGTAAAAGGTTTAAAAACCCAGGCAAATTCTGACGATTGGCGAAATTTGCCGCGTAACACCCACATTTTTGGCGTCAAATAATCCCGCGTTCGGCCTTGGTCTGCGCGACTTTATCGCGCAGGTACACCGGTGCTGCCTGGTCCGCCGCAATCGCCTCGCCGCGCTCGAATGCGAAACGTGCCAACGCCAGCAGGTCTTCGGCGTGTGGCAACATCGCCGCGTCCTGCTCGGCACACGTCACCTTGATGCGTTCGCCATAACCCCAACCCGTGCCGGCACCGAACCAATCGCCGCTGGCGTCAGCGGGCAACTGCGCCGCTTCGGGGGCCAGCACCGCTTCCGCACTGACCAGGCGCATTTCGCCTGCGGTCTCACGGTAGCAACCCCAGTAAACTTCATCCATGCGCGCATCAATTGCCGCTGCCACTTGCGACGCCCCGTGCTCACGCAACGCGCGCTGGGCCAGTACCGCCAGGTTGGACACCGGCAGCACCGGGCGCTCCAGCGCAAAGGCCAGGCCCTGCACCACGCCAATGGCAATGCGCACGCCAGTGAATGCACCTGGGCCACGGCCAAACGCGATGGCATCCACGGCAGCCAGGGTGGTACCAGCGTCTTCAAGCAATTGCTTGATCATCGGCAACAATTTCTGCGCGTGCAGGCGCGGGATCACCTCGTAGTGGCTCGTGACCTTGCCATCGTGCAGCAAGGCAACGGAGCAAGCTTCAGTCGCGGTGTCCAGGGCCAGCAGGGTGCTCATCGGTGTGGGTGTCCAAGTCGGAAAAAAGTGCGCCAGTATAAACAACAACGACCCGCAAGCGGGCCGTTGTCTGTGCCGCCGATCAACGGATCAGCTCAGTGCTTGCAGCACCTTGGCGGTGATGGCCTCTACCGAGCCCACACCAGGAATGTGGCTGTATTTCGGCTTGCCCTGGGCTGCGGACAGCTTCTGGTAGAAGTCCACCAGGGGCTTGGTCTGGGAATGGTAGACCGACAGACGATGACGCACGGTTTCTTCGGTGTCGTCTTTACGCTGCACCAGGTCTTCGCCGGTGACATCGTCCTTGCCTTCCACTTTCGGCGGGTTGTAGACGATGTGGTACACGCGGCCAGAGCCTTCGTGAACACGACGGCCAGCGATACGCTGGACGATCTCTTCGTCTTCAACCGCGATTTCGACCACGGCGTCCAACTCCACGCCCGCCTTCACCAAGGCTTCAGCCTGGGGAATGGTGCGTGGGAAGCCGTCGAACAGGAAACCGTTCTTGCAGTCTTCCTGGCTGATGCGTTCCTTGACCAGGTTGATGATCAGGTCATCGGAGACCAGGCCGCCGCTGTCCATCACGCTCTTGGCGATCAGGCCCAGTTCGGTGCCAGCCTTGACGGCCGCACGCAGCATGTCGCCGGTGGAGATTTGTGGAATGCCGAATTTTTCAGTGATGAACTTTGCCTGAGTACCTTTACCGGCCCCGGGAGCTCCCAGCAGAATGACGCGCATCGATGTGCTCCTCAATTTTTTATAGAGATGACGCTCGGATTCGCCGCGTGGGGCCAATCTCGTAAAAATGTGGTTCTAGGCCGATCAAACGGCCAAAGGCTGATCAAGATACACAGCGGGCCCTCACCATACAAGCCGCCAAAAGTAGGAGAAACCCGCGCCTCACCTGCGTCAGCGCCAGGGTGTGCCTGAGCGCAACCCACCCCCTCAAACGACGACCGCCCGTTTCCGGGCGGTCGTCGCGGTTTATCCGCAAGCCATTGAGTACACGCAAAAAACCTCAGCCGGTGTTGCGCAAACCGGCCGCGATACCGGCCACGGACACCAGCAGCGCCTGTTCCAGAGGGCTGTCTTGGGCAGCCTCCTGCTGACGGGAACGTGCCAGCAACTCGGCCTGCAACAGGTGCAAGGGGTCGAGGTAGGTGTTGCGCAGGCGGATGAACTCCAGGGTGTCGGGGCTATGGGCCAGCAGCTGCGACTGGCCGGTCAGGCCAAGCACCACGTCACACGCCTGCGACAATAGGTCGCGTAAGTGCGCACCCAATGCCAGCAGGTCCGGCTGCACCAGGCGCTCATCATAAAGACGGGCGATATCGGCATCAGCCTTGGCCAGGACCATTTCCAGCATGTCGATGCGCGTGCGAAAGAACGGCCACTGCTCGCGCATCTGCCCCAGCAATTGACCTTCACCGCGCTCCAGCGCCTTGCTCAGTGCCGCTTCCCAGCCGAGCCAGGCGGGCAGCATCAGGCGCGTCTGGGTCCAGCCAAAGATCCATGGGATGGCGCGCAAGCTCTCAATCCCGCCCGCACGACGCTTGGCCGGGCGACTGCCCAGAGGCAAACGGCCCAATTCCTGCTCCGGCGTGGACTGGCGGAAGTACTCGACGAACTGCGGATTTTCGCGCACGACGGCCCGGTAAGCACTGACACCGTCTGCCGCCAGTTCGTCCATCAGATGACGCCAGGCAGGCTCGGGAGGCGGCGGCGGCAACAGGGTCGCTTCCAGTACCGCGGCCAGGTAGAGATTGAGGTTCTGCTCAGCGATATCCGGCAGGCCGAATTTGAAGCGAATCATCTCTCCCTGCTCAGTGGTGCGGAACCGCCCCGCTACCGAGCCCGGTGGCTGCGACAGGATGGCAGCGTGCGCCGGGCCACCGCCACGGCCAACGGTGCCGCCGCGACCGTGGAACAACAACAGCTCCACCTGTTGCTCGCGGCAGATATCCACCAGGCGCTCCTGGGCGCGGTACTGTGCCCAGGCGGCGGCCGTGGTGCCGGCGTCCTTGGCCGAGTCCGAGTAGCCAATCATCACTTCCTGCGGGCCCTGCAAGCGCGCGCGGTAACCCGGCAGTTGCAACAGGCGCTCCATCACCGGCCCGGCGTTGTCCAGGTCGGCCAGGGTCTCGAACAATGGCACTACGCGCATTGGCCGCTGTACGCCGGATTCCTTCAACAGCAGTTGCACCGCCAGCACATCCGACGCGGCGCCGGCCATGGAGATGACATACGAACCTAATGATGCGGCTGGTGCGGCGGCGATTTCCTTGCAGGTATTGAGCACCTCGGCAGTGTCCGCCGAGGGTCTGAAGTAACCCGGCAGCAAGGGCCGCCGATTGGTCAGTTCCTGGGTGAGGAAACTGATACGCGCATCCTCATCCCAGTCTTCATAACGCCCCAGACCCAGGTAATCGGTGATTTCGGTCATGGCCGCCGAGTGACGGCTGGAGTCCTGGCGCACATCCAGGCGCACCAGGAACAGGCCGAACGTCACGGCACGGCGCAGGCAGTCGAGCAGCGGGCCATCGGCGATCACGCCCATGCCGCATTCGTGCAGGGACTGGTAGCACAGTTGTAGCGGGTCCAGCAGGTCGCGGTTGTTCTGCAACACCTCGGCCGGCGCCGGGGTGGTGCTGGTCAACGAGGTGTGGGCCCACTGGCGCGTGGCGCGCAGGCGTTCACGCAGTTGCTTGAGCAAGGCACGATAAGGTTCGACGCTGTCGCCTACTTTGGCTTGCAACGCCGGGCTGGCCTGTTGCATCGACAGCTCTGAGGCCAGTTGATCAATGTCACGCAGGTACAAATCCGCCGCCATCCAACGCGCCAGCAACAGCACTTCGCGGGTGACCGGCGCGGTGACGTTCGGGTTGCCGTCACGGTCGCCGCCCATCCACGAAGCAAAGCGAATCGGCGCAGCCTCCAAGGGCAGGCGCAGGCCGGTAGCGGCGTGCAGGGCCTGGTCGGCCTTGCGCAGGTAATTGGGGATGGCGTGCCACAGCGAATGCTCGATCACCGCAAAGCCCCATTTGGCTTCGTCCACCGGGGTGGGCCGCACTCGACGGATTTCTTCGGTGTGCCAGGCTTCGGCGATCAAGCGTTGCAAGCGCTCGCGAATCTGCTCGCGCTCGGCGGTGGTGAGGTCGCGGTGATCCTGCAAGGCCAGTTGCGCAGCAATGGCATCGTACTTCTGGATCAGCGTGCGGCGGGCCACTTCGGTGGGGTGGGCGGTGAGCACCAGCTCGATGTCCAGCCGCGCCAACTGCCGGGCCAGGGATTCATTGCTGTGACCTTCGCTTTGCAGACGGGCCAGCAATTCTGGCAAAACCCGCGATTCGAACGGCGCCGGTTGGGACTCATCGCGCCGATGAATCAATTGATATTGCTCGGCAATGTTGGCCAGGTTGAGGAACTGGTTGAAGGCCCGGGCCACCGGCAGCAGCTCGTCCTCCTGCAACTGATTGAGGCTGGCGCTCAACTCATCGCCAGCGGCTTTCTCTGAAACGGCTCCGCGACGGTCGGCCTTGGCGCCTTTGCGGATCTGCTCGATCTTTTCGAGGAAAGCCTCGCCGTACTGCTCTCGAATGGTGTTGCCCAACAGCTCACCCAGCAGGTGAACATCCTCACGCAAGCGTGCATCGATATCACTCATCAGCCAATCTCCAGCCAGAAATCCGGGACGCGCAGGTGCTTCAGAGTGCCGCCGACGTCGGTTTCTGACAAGGCCGAACGCAAACGACTTTAAACCTTGGCGCTTGCAGCTAGTCTCAACGGTGAGTCGCCGCGTCATCCACGCAGGCGGCTGGTCACTCATCACCGCCTGCCATCGCAGGCTTTATTGAGGTAGCCATGAAAATTCGAGAACTGGCCCAGCATTGGGAAGAAACCGCCAAGGGTCGTTTGACCAAGACTGAATACGCCATTCATCTGGATGTAGAAGCCGCTGCACGGCTGGCGGCCATTGCCGAGATGTACCCCAAGCGCCATGTCGAAGAACTGCTCGGCGAGTTGATCGGTGCCGCCCTTGAAGAGCTGGAAGCCAGCTTTCCCTACATCCAGGGCCAGCAGGTAATTGCCACCGACGAAGAGGGTGACCCGCTGTATGAAGACGTCGGCCCCACGCCACGCTTTCTTACTTTATCCCGTCGCCACTTACATGATTTGTCGGCCGGCACTGACGAACAAAAACACTGATAAACATTTATTGACGTCAATTAAACCCACATATTCCGGGCCTTTTACAGGTCCGGAGGTACCGCTGCGCACCGCGAAAGTTCCATTTTTCAAACACTGACCAATCAGTCAGATATTTTTTTAGGCAAATCGCCATATCCGCTGAACTTTTGAAAAAAGCCTCCGGTCACAGCCAGTAGCCATCACTTGTGGAACGATCGTTTGAACGGACGCCATGTGCTTTACCGACGGGCCCGAAATCGATACGCCCCGATGGATTTTGATGTTTTTCAGGAGTTATCCAATGGAGTTGAAGACGATGAACACCAGCACTGCCAAATCCTCGTTTAACCACCTGCGCGGGCTCAAATTGGCCGCGCTGGCAATCGGCACCAGCTTCGTTCTGGCTGGCTGCGCCGGCAACCCTCCAACCGAGCAGTACGCCGTAACCCAATCGGCCGTCAACAGCGCAGTCAGCGCCGGCGGTACCGAGTATGCGGCGGTGGAAATGAAGTCGGCCCAGGACAAGCTCAAAGAAGCTGAGATTGCCATGCACGACAAGAACTACGACAAGGCTCGCCAATTGGCTGAACAAGCCGAGTGGGATGCCCGCGTCGCTGAGCGTAAGGCCCAGGCTGCCAAGGCTCAACAGGCTGTGAAGGATTCCCAGAAGGCTGTTGAAGAACTGCGTAAGGAAGGCATGCGCCCAGCTGCAATCATGCAGAAGTAAGCCGCAGCCCCTTGACTGCATCGCACCTGATATCGAATTGAAAGGACGACACGACTATGCGTAAACAATTGATGATCCCTGCCCTGCTGGCGATGAGCGTTGCCTTGGCGGCCTGCTCCACCCCGCCGAACGCGAACCTGGAAAATGCGCGGACCAATTTCTCGTCCCTGCAAACCAACCCGCAAGCCACCAAGCTGGCGGCGCTGGAAACCAAAGACGCCAGCGAATGGCTGGACAAGGCTGACAAGGCCTACCGCGACAAGGAAGACGAGAAGAAAGTCGACCAGTTGGCCTACCTGACCAACCAGCGCGTTGAAGTGGCCAAGGACACCATCGTCCTGCGCGAATCCGAAGCCAAGCTGAAAAACGCTGGTGACGAACGTGCCCGCGCCCTGCTGGACGCTCGTGACGCACAAATCAAGCAACTGCAAAACAGCTTGAACGCCAAACAAACCGATCGCGGCACTCTGGTGACTTTCGGTGACGTGCTGTTCGCCACCAACAAGTCCGATCTGAAATCCAGCGGCCTGGTGAACATCACCAAGCTGGCTCAGTTTCTGCGCGATAACCCAGACCGTAAAGTGATCGTCGAAGGCTATACCGACAGCACCGGTTCCGACTCGTACAACCAGAGCCTCTCTGAGCGTCGTGCCGCTTCTGTTCAGCGTGCACTGGCTCAACAAGGCGTGGATATCTCGCGTATCGTGACCCAGGGTTATGGCAAGGAATACCCGGTTGCCGATAACGGCAGCGTCTCCGGCCGCGCCATGAACCGTCGCGTGGAAGTGACCATTTCCAACGACAACCAGCCGGTCAAGCCACGGTCTTCCGTTGCTAACTGATTGATGCTGGATAAAAAACCCACCTTACGGTGGGTTTTTTTTGGGTTCGTCGAACCCGACTGGACGATGTGTATCTTCGAGCGGCATTTCTATCTTCGCGCTCGATAGCTTGTCCATCAGTTGGCTAAGCTCATGCGTCTGGGCAACTTTGCGCTCCAGTTCTTCATGCCCTCTCGCCATGTTCAACATATTGCGTATCGCAGCAATAGTAATCGCCACTGTCTCGGCCCCAATCTTTATGAGTCATGACGCTTTTGTGGCTTCTGACGCAAGACGGTTCCCGTTATTCATGTTACTGCTGGAAATCAATGGAAATCTTTGCGCTACCTTCGCCACCAGGCTTGCTGCCTTCGCCATCAGCGCCTTTACCCTCTTGGCCTTCCATAGCTTTAAGCTTTTCCTCGAGTTCTTTCAGCAGTTTTTTAAGGTCATCCACAGCGCCTCCCGAACCGCCACCGCCCTCTGAACCACCGGCACCTTGAGATTGCATCTGACCTATTTGCTTCTTCAGATCCTCAATCTCTTTCTTGAGGCTGCCCACGTCACCGGATTGTTGACCTGCATCTTGAGCGCCAAAACCACCTTGGGAAGGACCAACTCCACTTATAGACATATGTGACTCCAAATCAAGTTAAAGAGTTAACCGAATCAGCGTTGCTGCTCGGTCCCAAATCAGTGGCAACTCACTCAAAATGGTTCCAGCTTTCCCCACACTGCCTGTCCTACTGCTCCAGTTTCGGCGTTTCTTGACCTATACAACGCACGGCCTGCTTCTTGTTGTTCACCAGCACGCCGCTCAAACCCTTCTGCTCGGTATCAAACATCACCAACACGCCGTCAACACACTGCGCCACTTGCGCGGCCGGGGTCAGGGAGATTTTGTAATCTTCGCCCGGTATGGTCTTGAGCATGGTGAAATCGCTGAGCAGCAACGCATCTTCCGGCTTGGCGAAGTGCAGGTAGCCGTAGTACCACAGGCAGCCTACGGTGCCGATGATGGTACCGATGCCGGTGAGGATCAGCGGGATCATGTTGCGTTCTTCGCTCATTGCGGGCTCTCTGATGAGTCAACTTTAGGAATAGGGTAATTCGGAATTTCCCCCAGGCGGCGCAAGCCGTTGAAGTGCTGAGGGTCGTCCAGATAACGCAGCATGACGGTCTGCCAGGTTTTGTCGGCAAAGGTCTGCACATGGCCGCCACGGGTCAGTTGCAACACCCTGGGCGGTGGCGCCGCTTGATACAGGCGGATGCCATTGGCCACAGGCACAATCGGGTCATCCAGGCTGTGGAACAGCAGCTTGGGCACGCCGGTCAACCGGGGCATGGCATTGATCGCACTGTCGGCGTCGGGCACCAGCCACGACAGCGGCACCTGCAACGGCCAGGTTAACCAGGAAGTGCTCAGGGCGAATTGTCCTACGTCACGATAACTGGCTGGCACGCCGTCCAGTACCAAGGCTTTTAGTTGGGCTTGACGCTCCGGGTGGGCTGCCAGGTAATGCACCGCCAGTGCACCGCCCAGGCTTTGGCCGAGAATAACCAGCGGTTGACCCTGGGTTTCAGGCGCCTTGTCGATCCAGCCGAATGCGGCGTCGATATCCTGGTAGATCGCCGGCAACGACGGCTTGCCTTCCGACAGCCCATAGCCGCGATAGTCCAGCAACAGCACTTGATAACCCTGCTCCGGCAACCACCAACTGCCCCCCAGGTGCCAGGCGAGGTTGCCGCCGTTGCCGTGCAAATGCAGGACTGTGCCCTTGAGCGGGACACCGGGTTTGGCCGGCAGCCACCAGGCGTGCAGTTTCACGCCATCTGCGGTGGTGAGCGTGACGTCGCGGTATTGCAGGTGGGCTTTTTCCGGGGTGAAGGGTAGGCCGGGCTCGGGGTAGAACAGCAAGGAGCTGCAGCCGTTCAATGTGAGTAGCAGGCATAAAATGCCGAGGATTCTCATCCGTTGAAACCTCGCGAAAGTTCTGAAGACCAGTAAAGATCAAATGTGGGAGCTGGCTTGCCTGCGATAGCGGTCTATCAGTGACTGAGTGCTGGCTGACCCAGCGCTATCGCAGGCAAGCTGATCTGGTCCAGTAATTTTGGACATTCTTATCGGTTTTCACGCCGCTAGCTTTTCCGCCGCTATCGGTGAGTGGTAACCGTTGTAACTGTGGCGCCTTACACTGTTGTAGCGCGCCACATATCGGT
>NZ_WJZM01000095.1:0-13218 GCF_021609545.1 Pseudomonas sp. PA-1-6B | reverse complement strand
CCGCTTTTGCAAAGTGAGCCGCCGTCAGGGCGGAACCCTAAGTGGCCGTTACCGCAGGAATGGATATGTACACGGTCCGACTGTGTTGACTGTCAAGCCGTCTTCGCAGGCAAGCCAGCTCCCACAGGGTTACGCCATAACCCTGAATGCAATCCTGAAACATTTTCTTTCATATACGCCTTAGGGATTTCTCATTCTCATCCGTCTTAACTTAGATACAGCCTGTCGCGTCAGCAAAAGCTACGACTGGCCTTTTCCGGGCCTCCATCGCCCCCTCCGATCAAGACCCTCATTCATATGTCGAAGAAGTCACGCTCCAAACTCTGGTTTCTCGTTCATAGCTGGCTGGCGTTGCCCATCTGGTTCTTTGTACTGATCGTCTGCGTCACCGGCACCCTGGCCGTGGTGAGCCAGGAAATCGTGTGGCTGGCCAACCCGGATATCCGCGCCAGCAAGCCGTCGGATGAAGCCCAGCCGTTGAGCTTTGACCAGGTGATCGCGGCCATCAAGCGCGATGAGCCCAAGGCTATCGTCCAGTCCATTATCCGCCCGGATGAGTCGCACTTCGCGCTAAGCGTCGGCCTCAGCTACCCGGATGGGCGCTCCGTGGAGGTGTATGCCAACCCCTATACCGGAGCGATCCAGGGCATCAGTCCCTCATTCAACTTCCAGCAATTCACTCGTGCCCTGCATGGCTGGTGGCTGGTGCCGTTCACCAATGGGTACAGTTGGGGCTGGTACCTGGTGTCCGCGTTGGGCTTGCCGCTGCTCGCCTCGCTGATCACCGGGCTGGTGGTGTACAAGCGCTTCTGGAAAGGCTTCCTGCGCCCTACCCTGCGCATCCGCCACGGCGCGCGAATCTTCTGGGGCGACTTTCACCGCCTGAGCGGCATCTGGTCGATCTGGTTTATCGCGGTCATTTCTATCACCGGCACCTGGTTCCTGATCGAGGCTGTCCTGGGTGACAACCAGATATCCATTTCCAGTGAACCCATCGTGCCAGTGATCGCACGGGATAAGGTGCCGCTGTCGGCGCCGGGCGTGCCGGCACCGATGATCCCTATCGACAAGGCGATCGACATCGCCGCCGAGCGAATCCCCGGCCTGGATGCCAGCTTTGTATTCATGCCAAGCAACGCCTACAGCCACCTGCAGATCGGCGGGCGTGGCTGGTACCCGTTGATGTTCCAGACCGCACAGCTGAACCCCTATGACGGTGAAATCGCGGTCTCCAACCTGTTGTCCGACCGTACCCCGCTGGAATTCGTCACCGAGTCGATGCGCCCACTGCACACCGGGGACTTTGGCGGTTTGTGGATCAAGCTGATCTGGGCATTCTTCGGCCTGGTGCTGAGCATGATGGTATTGAGCGGCTTACTGATCTGGACCAAGCGCACCGCCCTGGCCACCCTCAACGCCCTCAAGCGCGAGGCCAAGACGCAACGTCAGCACGCGCCCATCCCGGCCATGCACGCCGACACCTCGGAGGCCCAGCGATGAGCAAGGTCGCAACCGTCCCCCTGTCCCCGCTGCGCGCCTTTTGGCTGAAATGGCGTTTCCATATCAACATCCTGCTGTTGCTGGTGCCGCTGGGGTTCATGCCCAAATACTTTGCCGACGCCGCGTTGTTTCGCGGGGATACCGGCATCGGCGAGCGCGTGGCCGGGCAGGTGCAAGTCGGCCCCTGGAGCCTGACGCTGGCCGAGTTTCGTAATGAAGGCCCGAGCCCGAACCCGGCTGGCCCGATGAAGTTCTTCAACGCTGCCCTGTGCGATACCTGTGCCGAGCAGGTCAAGGCCACTTACCTGCGTATCGGCAAACCCCGCAGCCTGCGCGCCGCCGGAGTGATCTTCTTCGGCACGCCGTACCGTATGGGCGCCGCCCTGCCGATCCCCGAACGCACCCCGGCGGACGCCGAAATATGGGTGACCATGGAAGGGTGGGACGGCAGCATGCACCAGGGTTCCATCCCGCTGAGCCAGGCCTCGCCTGCCACCATTGCCTGGCTGAACAAGCAAGGAGTCAAACCATGACGTTCAAGCGCTTCACCCGCGCCGCGCTGTTGCTGTGCGCCGGCCTGAGCACCACCGCCTTCGCCCACAACCCGATGTGCGAATGCAAGGAAATCCCCGGTGAGCAGATCCAGTGCAAAGGCGGCTTCTCCGACGGCAGTGGCGCCCCCGGCGTAACCCTGGATGTGATCGGCTACGACGAAACCATCCTGGTGCCGGGCAAGCTCGGCGAGGATTCGACCCTGACCTTCAAGAAGCCCGCCGCCGAGTTCTACGTGCTCTTCGATGCCGGCCCCGGCCACGTGGTGGAAATCGACCAAGCGGATATCCCGTCGCAATGAGTACCACACAGGTTGTACGCCCCGCGGGCGCGGGCCACGAAACCCTTTATGTGTTGCTGTTGTGTCTGATCATCCTCGCTGTGGCGGGCACGGTCGTGGCGCTGCATGGGGAAACCCAGGAAGTCGCGGCGGTGCCAAGCCATCAGTTGGACGCCCGCCGCGACCTGAGCGCGGCCGAGCAAGGCATCTACGCCGACCTGCGGGTGACCCTGGATGAAATCCACCTGTTGCAGCAGGAACACAGCGCCCTGCCGACGCCTGAGCAACTGGCCGAAGAAGGCTTCGCCCCCTTTGCCCAGGACGCTAGCTCAGTAAGCCGCGGCGGCCACCGCTGGCAGTTGCTGGCACCGGCTGCCTACCTGGGCTTGAGCCAGGCGCCGGCCACCAGCGGTTCGCTGCTGATGCGCGTGCAAGGCAGTGAGCCGGATATCTGGCTCAACCGCAGCGCCAACCTTGCCGCTCCATCCGACCTCACTGACCAGGCGCTGATCGCGGCCGGCTGGCAGCAGGTGGTCGCGCAATTCGATGCCGGCGTTACCCGCCAGCACCGTCACTGAACGAGAAGACCGATTGCCCATGTCTATGTCATCGCCCCTGTTGCGCCTGTTGCTGGTTGGCCTGTTCAGCCTGATGCTCGCCCCCCTTGCCAATGCCGAGGCGGCCAAGCGCCTGCGTATCGGCATTACCTTGCACCCCTATTACAGCTATGTAGCCAATATCGTGGGCGACAAGGCCGAAGTGGTGCCGCTGATTCCCGCCGGTTTCAACCCCCACGCCTACGAGCCGCGCGCCGAAGACATCAAGCGCATCGGCACCCTGGATGTGATCGTGCTCAACGGCGTCGGCCATGACGACTTCGCCGACCGCATGATCGCCACCAGCGAGCGCCCGGACATCCCGGTGATCGAAGCCAACGCCAACGTGCCGCTGCTCGCCGCTACCGGTAACGCGGCACGCGGTGCGGGCAAGGTGGTCAACCCGCACACCTTCCTGTCAATCAGCGCGTCGATTGCCCAGGTCAATAACATTGCCCGTGAGTTGGGCAAGCTCGACCCGGACAACGCCAAAACCTACACCCAGAACGCCCGCGCCTACGGCAAGCGCCTGCGTCAGATGCGCGCCGACGCCCTGGCCAAGCTGACCAGCGCGCCCAACCCGGACCTGCGTGTCGCCACCGTACACGCGGCCTACGACTACCTGTTGCGCGAGTTTGGCCTGGAAGTCACCGCCGTGGTCGAGCCGGCCCACGGTATTGAGCCAAGCCCCAGCCAGCTGAAAAAGACTATCGATGAACTGCGTGCTCTGGATGTGAAAGTGATCTTCTCGGAGATGGATTTCCCGTCCACCTACGTCGATACCATCCAGCGCGAATCCGGGGTCAAGCTGTACCCGCTGTCGCATATTTCCTACGGCGAATACAGCGCCGAGAAGTACGAAGTGGAGATGACCGGCAACCTCAACACCGTCGTACGGGCGATTCAGGAGTCGGGAGCATGACCGCCGCACAGCAACTGAACCCCGTCAGCGTCGGCCCCACCCTGAACTTCGACCAGGTCTCGCTGACCCTGGGGCGCACCGTGATCCTTGATGGCGTGAGTTTCCAGGTACAACCGGGCAGCATCCATGCGCTGGTCGGCCCCAACGGCGGCGGCAAAAGCTCGCTGATCAAGACCCTGTTGGGGCAGACGCCGCACCAGGGGCGTTTGAGCCTGGAATGGCCAACCACACCCGGCACCATCGGTTACGTGCCCCAGGCGCTGGAATTTGACCGGGGCTTGCCGATGACTGTGGACGATTTCATGGCTGCCATGTGCCAGCGTCGCCCGGCGTTTCTGGGCCTGTCCAGGCATTACGCAGCAGCGATTGGCGATGCCCTTGAGCGCGTCGGCATGCAAGACAAGCGCAAGCGCCGCATGGGCGCGTTGTCCGGCGGTGAGCGCCAGCGCGTACTGCTGGCCCAGGGGCTGATTCCGGCGCCGCAGTTGCTGGTGCTGGATGAGCCGATGTCGGCCCTCGACGAGGCGGGTATCCAGGTGTTCGAACGGCTATTGAACGACTGGCGCCTGGCTGGGATTACGGTGCTGTGGATCGAGCACGACCTGGAGGCCGTTGGCCGCCTGGCCGACCGCGTCACCGGTCTGAACCGCCGCGTGCTGTTCGACGCCATACCGAAAGAGGCGCTGACCCCGGACCGCCTGCTCACTCTGTTCTCCACCCACCCTCGGAGCCCGGCACCATGAGTTATGAAGCCTTTCGCTTGATGGTCCAGGGCTGGGCCTCTGCCGGTTACCTGCCCGAAGCCCTGGCCTACGGGTTTGTGGTCAACGCCCTGCTCGCCGGCTTGCTGATCGGCCCGGTGCTGGGCGGCCTGGGCACGCTGGTGGTGGTCAAGCGCTTTGCGTTTTTCTCCGAAGCGGTCGGCCATGCCGCGCTGACCGGCGTGGCCGTGGGCATCCTGCTGGGCGAACCCTATACCGGGCCTTATGGCAGCCTGTTTGGCTACTGCCTGCTGTTCGGCATCCTGCTCAATTACCTGCGCAACCGCACCGGCCTGGCCCCAGATACCTTGATCGGCGTGTTCCTGTCGGTGTCCCTGGCACTGGGGGCAAGCCTGCTGCTGATCCTGGCCGGCAAGATCAACGTGCACATTCTCGAGAACGTGCTGTTTGGCTCAGTGTTGACGGTCAACGGCAACGATCTGCTGGTACTGGCCATTGTCGGCTCGCTGGTGATGGCCCTGGCATTGCCGCTGTACAACCGCATCATGCTGGCCAGTTTCAACCCGCAATTGGCGGCAGTGCGCGGGGTGGCGGTGAAAAGCCTGGACTACCTGTTCGTGATCCTGGTGACCCTGATCACCGTGGCCGCGGTCAAGGTCATCGGCGCAATCCTGGTCGGCGCCTTGCTGGTGATTCCTGCCGCTGCGGCGCGCCTGTTGAGCCAGTCACTCAAAGGGTTTTTCTGGATTTCGGTGTTGATCGCTACCGTCAGCACCCTGTGCGGCATCCTGCTGCCGATCATCTTCGACCTGCCCATCCCATCCGGCGCCGCCATCATTCTGGTTGCCGGTATCGCCTTCGCCTTCGCCGCCATCGCCCGTGGCGTTGTGCCCAGCCTCAAAGGGAATCTTGGATAATGCGCCCTGTCTTTCGCCCACTGGCCCTGGCCATCGCTTGCTTGATGAGTACGTCGGCGCTGGCCGTCGACGGTTTCGACGCCAAGGACTTCAAAGTCAACCAGGGCCTCGGTCACGCAGCCCTGACCAAGACCACGCAGCCGGTCAAGGTGCTGGCCTCGCTGCCGATTACCTACGGCTTGGCCGAGGCGCTGCTCAAAGGCACCAACGTAGCGCTTGAACGCGCCGCGCCGGCCAACCTGCCCGGTTCGCGGCAGGTGTCCTACTTCACCGGCCGCGGTGCTGCGGCACTGAACAAGTTGGCGCTGGACGCCGACGCGGCCATCGGCCTGCGCTCGCTGTGGGCCGATGACCCGCTGTACCCCGTGGCGCGGCGCAGCAATATCCGCATCGTCGAAGTCGATGCCGCACGCCCGGTGGACGGCGGCTTGCCGGGTATCGCAGTACAACCGGGTGTCACCGACGGTTTGAACAGCCAACCCTGGCAATCGAGCAACAATATGGGGCGCATGGCCGACGTGATGGCCGCCGACCTGAGCCGCCTGGCCCCGGCTGCCAAACCCAGGATCGACGCTAACCTGGCCGCGCTCAAACAGCGTTTACTCAAGCTCACCGCCGACAGCGAGGCGCGCTTGGCCAAGGCCGACAACCTGAGTGTGTTCAGCTTGAGCGATCACTTCGCGTACCTGGTCAGCAGCTTGAACCTGGAAGTGCTCGGCACCGATGCACGGCCCGATGCCGAGTGGACGCCCGAGGCGCTGCAAAAACTCAGCAGCACGTTGAAGGACAACGATGTGGCCGTGGTGCTGCATCACCGTCAACCCAGCGATGCAGTCAAAACCGCCATCACTGCCGGCGGCTCCAGACTGTTGGTATTGAATGTGGACGGTGCCGACCCGGTGACGGAGTTGGAAACCAATGTGGACCAAGTGATCAAGGCACTTACGCCCTAGGCAAACCACCGATCCGTCAGGGATAAACTCGGTTCAATGTGGGAGCTGGCTTGCCTGCGATGCGGGCGCCTCGGTTTGTCAGGCCTACCGCGTCGATGCCATCGCAGGCAAGCCAGCTCCCACATGGGTTCGCGGTGCACCAGCCGCTACACCACATCCACACCCACATGAATCGCATCATGCCGCCAGAACTCCAGGTCGCAGTCGATCAGGCGTTGATGCTGGTCGTAATTGACCCGGGCGATGCGCAAGCCCGGGCTGCCTACCGAGACGCGCAGCGCAGCGGCCGCTTCCACCGGCAGTGAGGTCGGCACAATCTCGAAACGCACCCGCCCGTAGTGCAAGTCATATTTGCTGGCATACAGCTCAGTCATCGACTGATTCAAATCACACGCCAGGATCCCCGGAAAATACTGCGGGTTCAGATAGTGCTCGACATACAACACCAGGCGCCCGTCAATCCTGCGCCCCCGGCAAATCTGGATCACGCTCGACAACGCCGGCAACTGCAACCACGCGCACACCGCCGCCGACGCCGGTTGCAAGCGTGCGGAAATGACCTGCGTGGAAGCCTCACGCCCCTGGTCGCTGACCATCGCGTGAAAATGGCTGCGCTGCATCAGGTTATAAGCCAGCCGTGGCGGTGAGACGAACCAACCCCGACGCTCTTCGCGGTAGATCTGCCCTTGGGCCTCCAGTTGTAACAAGGCTTCCCGCACGGTAATCCGAGTGGTACCAAACAACTCGCTGAGCTTGCGTTCGGCGGGCAGTTTGCTGGCAGGCGGCAACAGGCCATGGTCGATCTGCTCCTGCAGCGCCAGGCCGATGGAAGTTACCGCCTTGATTGCCTCATCACGCATCAACGTTACCTATCTGGACTAGACCAGCACCGTTCAGGTGCACAAAACGCGCTCTATCTGGGCTTTTGCTGCTGTGTGCCAGCCTAGGCACTCCACATGACCGACAGATGACAAAGGCTGTCGACTGCCTCTACCACCCCCTGCAATACATCGGCCAAGTCCAGGGCCTGCGGGCACTTGGGCATGGTCTACGCTAAGTGGGAGCTAAGCGACATCAGCGCTTCAAAAACGACATCGACATGAAACTGTCATCCAGGGGGCCTAGATTGGCTCAGGTATTGCTGACCTAGACCAAACCACCGCTAACGTTCAGATAAAACGCCGCGTTGAAAACGCCCAAAGGAGCTTCGGATGAAACAGCTTTTCCTGGCATCACTGTTAGGCTCGACCATTGCCATGTGCACCGCCGCCATGGCTGCTGATACCGATCTAAAAACCTTGGAAGCCGCCGCCAAAGCGGAAGGCGCCGTCAACAGCGTCGGCATGCCCGATGACTGGGCCAACTGGAAAGGCACCTGGGAAGACCTGGCCAAGACCTACGGCCTCAAGCACATCGACACCGACATGAGCTCGGCCCAGGAAATCGCCAAGTTCAAAGCCGAAAAAGATAATGCCAGCGCCGACATCGGTGACGTGGGCGCAGCCTTCGGTCCGATCGCGGTGAAACAGGAAGTCACCCAGCCGTACAAACCGTCCACCTGGGCGCAGGTGCCGGATTGGGCGAAAGACAAGGACGGTCACTGGGCCCTGGCCTACACCGGCACCATCGCCTTTATCGTCAACAAGAAGCTGCTGCACGGCTCCGAAGTGCCCACCACCTGGGCTGACCTGCAAACCGGTAAATACAAGGTCTCGGTGGGTGACGTGAGCACCGCCGCCCAGGCTTCGAACGCAGTACTCGCCGCAGCCATCGCCAACAAAGGTGACGAGAAAAACATTGCGCCGGGCCTGCAATTCTTCACCAAGATCGCCCAGCAAGGTCGCCTCTCGCTGTCCAACCCGACCATCGCCACCATGGAAAAAGGCGAAGTCGAAGTGGGCCTCGTCTGGGACTTCAACGGCCTGAGCTACAAGGCCAAGATGGCCAACCCGGATGACTACGTGGTGCTGATCCCTTCGGATGGCTCGGTGAAGTCCGGCTACACCACCATCATCAACAAATACGCCAAGCACCCGAACGCCGCCAAGCTCACCCGCGAATACATCTTCAGCGATGCCGGCCAGCTCAACCTGGCACGCGGCAATGCGCGTCCGATCCGGGCTGAAACCGACTTGAAACTGCCGGCAGACGTTGCCAAAAACCTGATCCCGGGCGAGCAGTACACCAAGGCCAACCCGCAGCCGATCAAGGATGCCGATGCGTGGGAAGCGACGTCCAAGAAGCTGCCACAGATGTGGAACGAGCAAGTCATCGTAGAAATGAAGTAATCGGTCTCTCTGATCCAAAGGCGGTCAGTGTGGGAGCTGGCTTGCTGTGGCGAGGGAGCTTGCTCCCGCTCGACAGCGTAGCTGGAGCCGGCTTTTTGGGGGTGCTCCGCACCCCAGCGCAAGCAAAGTTGCTCGCCACAACAAGCCAGCTCCCACATTTGATCCCATCCCAAGTTGATACTGAGCCATACCCTCTGTTGCGGAGCCCCAGCCCCCATGAAGCACAATGTCATCCTTGTGGTGCTCGACGGCCTCAACTTCGAGGTTGCCCGGCACGCCATGGGGCACTTGCAGGCCTATGTCGGCGCAGGACGCGCAGCCCTCTACACACTGGAATGTGAACTGCCTGCCCTGTCCCGCCCGCTGTATGAATGCATCCTCACCGGCGTGCCGCCGATCCAAAGCGGTGTCGTGCACAACAACGTCTCGCGCCTGTCCACCCAGCGCAGCATTTTCCATTACGCCACCGACGCCGGCTTGAGCACCGCTGCGGCGGCTTACCATTGGGTCAGCGAGTTGTATAACCGCACGCCCTTTCTCGCCGCCCGCGATCGTCATACCGACGACAAGGCCCTGGCGATCCAGCACGGGCATTTCTACTGGAATGACCACTACCCCGATTCCCACCTGTTCGCCGACGCCGAAAGCCTGCGGCTCAAGCACGCGCCAAACTTTTTGCTGGTGCACCCGATGAACATCGACGACGCCGGCCACAAGCATGGCCTCGACACTGCGCAATACCGCAACAGCGCGCGTTCGGCTGACATTATCCTGGCCGACTACCTGCAAGGCTGGCTCGATGCCGGTTACCAGATACTGGTCACCGCCGACCATGGCATGAACAACGACCGCTCCCACAACGGCCTATTGCGCGAAGAACGGGAAGTGCCACTGTTTGTCATCGGTGACGCCTTCAGCCTGGACACCGACGCCGTGCCTAAACAGACCGACCTGTGCGGCACCGTCTGCGAACTGCTCGGCGTGCCCCACGACAAACCTGTGTGCCGGGAGCTGCTCAAGTGAATGCACTGACCCGCGGCAAATGGCTGGCCCTGTTATGCCTGCTGCCCTTCGCACTGTTCTTTATCGTGTTCGAGATCGCACCGCTGGTGTGGGTGCTGATCAGCAGCCTGCAAACCGAAGAGGCCGGCTGGAGCCTGGAAAACTTCACCCGCATTTTCACCTCGAAGTTCTACCGGCAGGCCATCCAGTTCAGCCTGGAGATCAGTTTCTACTCCAGCATCTTCGGCATCATCATCGCCACCCTGGGCAGCTACTCACTGCGCCGGGTGGATTCGCCGTTGCGCAACTTCGTCACCGCGTTCGCCAACATGACCAGCAACTTCGCCGGAGTCCCGCTGGCCTTCGCGTTCATCATCCTGCTGGGGTTCAACGGCAGTATCACCCTCATGCTCAAGCAGGCCGGGATCATCGAGGACTTCAACCTGTACTCGAAAACCGGCTTGATCATCCTCTATACCTACTTCCAGATTCCCCTCGGCGTACTGCTGCTCTACCCGGCCTTTGACGCATTGCGCGAAGACTGGCGTGAATCGGCCGCCCTGCTAGGTGCGAATGGCTGGCAGTTCTGGCGACATATCGGCCTGCCGGTGCTCACCCCGGCCCTGCTCGGAACCTTCGTGATCCTGCTGGCCAATGCCCTCGGCGCCTACGCCACGGTCTATGCGCTTACTACCGGCAACTTCAACGTGCTGCCAATTCGCATTGCCGGCCTGGTCTCCGGCGATGTGTCGCTGGACCCGAACATGGCCAGCGCCCTGGCCGTGGTGCTGGTGGCGCTGATGACCGTGGTCACGGTGGTGCATCAACTGCTGCTCAAGAGGAGCTACCATGTCTCGCGCTGAAGCCGGTACGGCCTCCCTCTACCATCGGGTGGTGGTGTACCTGTTGTTCCTGATCCTGGTGCTGCCGCTGGTGGGCACTTTTGTCTACTCGATTTCCAGCAGTTGGTCGGCAACCATCCTGCCCGCCGGCTTCAGCGTGAAATGGTATGTACAGCTGTGGAGCGACCCGCGCTTTCTGATGGCCTTCGGGCAATCGTTGCTGGTCTGCGTGGGCGCACTTATCCTCTCGGTGGTGTTGATCTTGCCGCTGCTGTTCGTGGTGCATTACCACTTTCCCAAGCTCGACGCGCTGATGAACATCCTGATCCTGCTGCCCTTTGCGGTACCGCCGGTGGTGTCCTCGGTGGGTCTGCTGCAACTGTACGGTTCCGGGCCGCTGGCGATGGTGGGCACGCCATGGATTTTGATCGGCTGCTACTTCACCGTCGCGCTGCCGTTCATGTACCGCGCGATCACCAACAACCTGCAAGCCATCAACCTGCGCGACCTGATGGACGCTTCGCAACTGCTCGGCGCCAGCACCTGGCAGGCCGCGATCCTGGTGGTGCTGCCCAACCTGCGCAAGGGCCTGATGGTGGCGCTGCTGCTGTCGTTCTCGTTCCTGTTCGGCGAGTTCGTGTTCGCCAACATCCTCGTCGGCACCCGCTACGAAACCCTGCAGGTGTACCTCAACAACATGCGCAACAGCAGTGGCCATTTCACCAGCGCCGTGGTGATCTCTTATTTCTTCTTCGTGCTGGTACTGACCTGGGCCGCCACTCTCTTGAACAAGGACAAAAGCCAATGAGCTTCGTCAGCGTCCAACACCTGCAAAAAGGCTACGCCGGCACCCCGGTGTTCAGCGATATCAATTGCGAGGTCGCCAAAGGCGAGTTCGTCACCCTGCTCGGCCCGTCCGGTTGCGGCAAATCCACTTTGCTGCGCTGCATCGCCGGGCTTACGCCGGTGGACAGTGGCCAAATCCTCCTGGATGGCCAGGACATCGTGCCCCTGAGCCCACAGAAACGCCAGATCGGCATGGTGTTCCAGAGCTACGCGTTGTTCCCCAACATGACTGTGGAACAGAACGTTGCCTTCGGCCTGCGCATGCAAAAGGTCAACGCCGACGACAGCAACAAGCGCGTGCAAGAAGTACTGCAACTGGTGGAGCTCAAGGACCTGGCCGGCCGCTATCCGCACCAGATGTCCGGTGGCCAGTGCCAGCGCGTCGCCCTCGCCCGCTCCCTGGTGACCCGCCCGCGCCTGCTGCTGCTGGATGAACCGCTGTCGGCATTGGATGCACGGATTCGCAAGCACTTGCGCGAGCAAATCCGCCAGATCCAGCGCGAGCTGGGGCTGACCACGATCTTCGTGACCCATGACCAGGAAGAAGCGCTGACCATGTCCGACCGCATCTTCTTGATGAACCAGGGCAAGATCGTGCAGAGCGGTGATGCCGAAACCCTCTATACCGCGCCGGTGGATGTGTTCGCTGCCGGGTTTATCGGCAACTACAACCTGCTCGATGCCGACAAGGCCAGCCAACTGCTGCAGCGGCCGATCAGCGGGCGTATCGCGATTCGCCCCGAGGCCATCGAGTTGAGCCGCAGTGGCGAGCTCGATGCGTTGGTGCGTAGCCACAGCCTGCTGGGTAACGTGATTCGCTACCGCATTGAAGCCCGTGGTGTCGAGCTGGTGGTGGACGTGCTCAATCGTTCGGCCGACGACCTGCACCCGGACGGCCAGCGCCTGGCACTTTCCATCGACCCCAGCGCGCTGTGTGAAGTAGCCTGACAGACAGCGACCTATTGAGAGAGAGCATCACCGATGGCATTGGTAATTTTTGATCTGGACGACACCTTGATCCACGGCGACTGCGCCACGCTGTGGAGCGAACAGATGGGCCGCCTCGGCTGGGTAGACCCTGAGTCATTCATGCGCAGGAACAACGAACTGATGGATGCCTACAGCCAGGGCAAGCTGCGGATGGAAGATTTCATGGATTTCAGCCTGGAGCCGATGATCGGCCGTACCCCGGAAGAAATCGAGCACCTGGTGGAGCCGTGGGTCGAGGACGTGATCGAGCCGCTGATCTACAGCGACGCCACCAAGACCATCGCCCGCCACCGCGCGAACGGTGACCGGATCCTGGTGATTTCCGCTTCGGGCACTCACCTGGTCACGCCGATTGCTGCGCGTATCGGTATCGAGGAAGTGCTGGGGATTAACCTGAGCGTCAGCCATGGGGTATACGACGGCAAGACAGAGGGTGTACTGACTTACCGTGAAGGCAAGATCACGCGGTTGCTGGAATGGCTGGAGCAGGAAGGCGAAACCCTTGAAGGTGCCTATTTCTATTCGGACTCGCGCAATGATTTACCGCTGCTGCTCAAGGTGGATCACCCGCAGGTGGTGAACCCGGACCCGGTGTTGCGCGCCCATGCCGAACAGGCCGGCTGGCCGATCCACCACTGGACCTGAATCAATAGACATCAACCTGTGGGAGCTGGCTTGCCGGCGATAGCCATAGGTATCTACATAACTCTGTTAGCTCAACGGTAACCACGATGCGAAGCGAGCCGCTCTTGATCTGCTTTTGATCTTAGGCGCCCCGTTAAACCACGCTGGCCGGAATTCGACAGGG
>NZ_WJZM01000094.1:0-13502 GCF_021609545.1 Pseudomonas sp. PA-1-6B | reverse complement strand
TTGGCCAGAAGCTGTTTGGAGCTTCCTCGGATAGGCCTGATACATAGATGCAACCGGGTACCAATGTTTGAAAAGCGGGTTGAAAGTGGGGGCGAGTCCATACATAGGAGCGAGCTTGCTCGCGAAAGCTGCAAAGATAACGCGGGCTATCTGATTGAACGCGGTGTCCTTGAGTGCTTCGCGAGCAAGCTCGCTCCTACAACCGTTTGTCTTCTATATAGCTCCACAACACTGAATTTCTTGCTATAAACGCACTCCGATGACCATTCGCCAAGCCCGTCCTGGTGCCTTTGGGGGTTGATCGGGAAAAAATGCCTGTCTTTTCAGTTGCTGCGCCCTCAAGTCGGCCTTAGACTGCCGCCCCTCGTAAATTGAGTGCCGGGTGGCGCTTGGAATGGATGGCGCCCTTCCGAGACCTGCACAGGTCGGCCGGAACGCTCCCTAATTCGCCTTAATGCACGTATTTTTTTATAGAGAAATCAATGACAAAGGAAAAGTTGCTGGCCATGCCGGCGGATGACTACATGAATGCCGAACAGCACGCTTTTTTCGAGAAGTTGCTGCAAGACATGAAGGTGGAGCACCACGAGCGCATTGAGCAGAACCGTATCGCCATTGAGAGCCTGGACACCCCGGCCGACCCGGCTGACGCGGCTTCTGTCGAAGAAGAGCGCACCTGGCTGGTAAACGCCATTGACCGCGACCAGCGCATGCTGCCGCAACTTGAGCGTGCTCTGGAACGCATCAAGGAAGATTCCTTTGGCTGGTGTGACGACAGCGGCGAGCCTATCGGCCTCAAGCGCCTGCTGATCAGTCCTACCACCAAGTACTGCATCGAAGCGCAAGAGCGTCACGAGCAGATCGACAAGCACCAGCGTCAAGCCTGATGCGGTGAAGGGGGCGGCTCTCTAGCTGGCCGCCCTGGATCGGCATTGTTGCTGTTTATGCAATGAAGCTATTCCGTGGATAGCTTTTTCCAACTGGAATAAAGCCGTAGCATGGCCAACATTGTTAGCCAGCTAACTAATGCTGCGGAGAAGTTCCATGCAAAACAAAGTCGATGTGGCCGTAATGATCGGCAGTGGCGTACCCCAAACCCTGCGTGCCCTGGGCCAGCGAGCTTGCTGGGTGGTGTTGCTCAACGGTGAGCAGCGCGGCACTGCGTTCGCCAGCCGGGACGAGGCGCAGGAATGCCAGGCTGCCTGGCAAGCGCTGTTGCGCAGGGAAGCGTCAGACAGCCTGCATTGATCAAGCGCGGGGAGGCTCATGCAGCAGCGCATTGAGATCATCCACTGCGGGAGCCCATTCTGCGTCGACCTGCAATTGTTCCCTGAGGAAGTTCGCCTGCTGTTCGCTCCAGAATGGCGCGTCGATGAGTTTTACATCATCGGGCAGTCGATGTTCGGCGGTAAAACGTTCGATGGCTTCCTGGCTGGAATCCAGCCCCAGTTGTTCGAACAGGGTTTCAAGGGTTGGGGTGGTGGTGTCCATAGCGTTCTCCATGCGGGCTTATCGTCATACATGTGAGGGGCAGGGCACGCTAGAGTTCTATCGGGTTGTCAGGTATTGAGTGCGCCGCAATCCACGGCGGTCTTCAGTGCCTTGGCCGCCTCTTTGCCAGCCACGGCCGCTGCTTCGGCGGTTTTGAACCAGCGGTCTTTCTCCACCTGGTGCGCGGTGACCTTGTTCAGCGGTGGTTTGGCTCGCATGATGATGACCGCTTGAAACTCACCGTCTACTTCCCTCGCATCGCCGTGGATAATAAATTCGCCAATATCAAATTCCGTCACGTATGGCTTTCCCTTCAAGGTAACTGCGTTGATGAAACCTGACCCGCGGGGGGGGCAAACTTCCATGGACAGGCCAGTATGGCAGTTGTTGAGGGGCTGTGGCGCGGTAAAGTCATACAGGCGACGAAACGATTCCGCCGCCTGAGGCGTACAGCTTGGCTTCAAGGGACTTGGCCAGTTCGCAGGCTTTGATGTGATCGCTGCGAAACCCCTTGATCTTGCCGCTGGGCACTTCAAGAATATGAAAAAAGTTCTTTCCTGCGGGTACAACTTGGTAAAGCACCGAATTGGAGTACCCATTCAGGTTCAGCAGGCAGTAGTATTGCTGTTCGTCGGGACATGGTGAACGAGTGTGGAAAGACGTAGCGTCGTGTTGACGTCGTTGCATGCTCAGCTCCTGTCGATCGATCCGGTTAGCTTGTCTGCGTTGTTTCGGGTGGTTTTCACCCTGGTTGCTGTTCTAGTATTGTCGTCGGTAGTTCGTGACTGGTTCCATGCCCAGATGTTTTTTTGTGTTGGGGTGTCGGAAAACTGCATTTTTGATTGGGTTATTCTCTGAAGTCGGCAGACCCGTATTCTCGGGTCGTTGAACCTGTGATTTGCTGTATCACGGTTGACTTCCCATGAGGTCCGCCGTTGAGGTTTGTACTAGCCTTACGAGTTCTCTTCAGTTTTTTAATGACTCTGTATCGTGTCGTAACGGCCATTTTTTGTGCTGTTCGCTTTGGCGGCCAGTGCTTTTTTGATGTGGGGGCGTTTCCTTGGCAGTCAGTAATCTGGATATGCACGCGTTATTCGTGCTGGGTGATTTGCGCGCAAAGTTGGTCAAGCAGTTTCAATCTCGGTTTGTCTACGTCACCGAACAGACGCCGGAAGGTATTTATATCGCCGAAATCGATACCGAAACGGCGCTGGTCGTGGATGACAAGCCACGTCTGGAACTCAAAGTAGGTGACCATTTTCGCGCAGCGGTATTGCCCAGCCGCGAAGGTGGCAAGTTCGAATTGAGGTTTCGCGATATCAAGTTGACCGTCTACGGCCTCGGCGACTATGCCTTTGTGTCGTCGAGCGAAGGCCAGGGTATTGTGTTCAAGGAAGGCCACAGCGTAATGCTGGTATTCGCCGCCCATGAGCAATTGCAGGAAGGGTTGACCAAGACCCTGAAGGCCGTGACTGGCAAAGCCGCCAAATGGCGCAAGGGTGAACTGGTGACCTTCAAGGCCAGCGAGTAGGCGATAAATACGCTGTGCATCTTTGTCTTTTGGAACCTCTACTACAGTTGAGTTGACTTAACTATTCAGAGGCTTCGCGCATTCGCAGCAAAGCCGTTCGCCATGACTGCGAAAACGCGAGGTGCACAGGCATGAAAGGATTGAAGTCACTGCTGGCGGCGGGCCTGACGACCCTGAGTCTGTCATTGCCGGTATCGGCTGCCCAGGCACCGGTGCATTTTGCCGACCTGAATTGGGAAAGCGGCAGCCTGATCACTGAAGTACTGCGTTTTATCGTCGAGAAGGGCTATGACCTGCCCACCGACACCTTGCCTGGTACCACCATTACCCTGGAAACCGCCCTGGCCAAGAATGACATCCAGGTGATTGGCGAGGAATGGGCAGGCCGCAGCCCGGTGTGGGTCAAGGCTGAAGCCGAAGGCAAGGTGGCGGGCCTGGGCGATATCGTCAAAGGTGCGACCGAAGGCTGGTGGGTGCCGGAATACGTGGTCAAGGGTGACCCCTCCAAAGGGCTAAAACCCCTGGCTCCAGACCTCAAAAGCGTACAGGACCTGGCGCGCTACAAGGACGTGTTCAAAGACCCTGAATCGCCGGGCAAAGGGCGCTTTCTGAACAGCCCCATTGGCTGGACCTCCGAAGTGGTCAACAAACAGAAGCTCAAGGCTTATGGCCTGGACGACAGCTATGTGAACTTCCGCAGCGGTTCGGGGGCGGCGCTGGATGCGGAGATTGCCTCGTCGATTCGCCGGGGCAAGCCCGTGCTGTTCTATTACTGGTCGCCGACCCCGTTGATGGGGCGCTATAAATTGATTCAGCTGGAAGAACCGCCATTTGATGCAGGTGCGTGGAAGACCCTGACTGACGCAGACAACCCGAACCCGAAGCCGACACGCTCATTGGCTTCCAAGCTGAGCATTGGCGTGTCGACGCCGTTCCAGCAGGAACATCCACAGATTGCCCAGTTCTTCGAGAAGGTCGAGTTTCCCATCGAGCCGCTTAACAAAGCCTTGGCGACGATGAGCGAGCACCACACGCCGCCTCGGGAGGTGGCCCAGGCGTTTCTCAAGGAACATCCGCAGGTGTGGAAGGCCTGGTTGACGGAAGATGTGGCGCGGAAGGTCGAGGCGAGCCTCAAGTAACCGGCGGTCTTTGTATCGAGTGAAGGTCAAGATGTGGGAGCTGGCTTGCCTGCGATGACTGAGTGTCAGACAACATATTTTTATGCTGACCCACCGCTATCGCAGGCAAGCCAGCTCCCACATTTGACTGTATTCAAGCTTTAGAATTTGGTCTGTACGGCCAGCTCAAAGGTCCTCGGCGTCCCCAGATAGTACGCCGGCGACACATGGGCAAACTCGGCATACACCTCGTTAGTCAGGTTACGTACGCGCCCGGTTACCGAGGTATGCGCATCCACCTTATAGCGCAGGAAGGTGCCGAACAGCGTATAGGCCGCTACGGTCTGGGTGTTGGCATTGTCTGCATACACCTGGGCGACATAGCGCGCATCCACCCCGCCTTGCCAATCCTCGGCAAAGTCATAGGTCAACCATAGGTTACCCACGCGCTTGGGCACGTTGGTTGGCGTATTGCCCTTGCGCGACACCACGGCGCCGCTGGCGATTTTCTCGTTGAACTCATCGTACTGCGCGTCCACCCAGGCGAAGTTGCCTTCGGCCAATAGCCTCGGCGTGATGCGCAACGAACTGGCCAGTTCGATGCCCTTGGACGACTGCGCGCCTACCGGGATGCTGCTGGTCGGGTCCAGCGGGTCGGTGACGGCGAAGTCCTTGCGTTCGATCCTGTACGCGGCGACCGTGGCGGAACCGCGGCCTTCCAGGTAATCGAACTTGCTGCCGATTTCCCATTGCTTGCCGGTGGACACGTCGAACACCTGTGTAGTGGTGTTGGGCTGTTCGACGGCGGTGCTGTATTGCACATAGACGTTGGCGGAGGGGATGAACTGATAGGTCAGGCCCACCCGGCCCGTTACCGGCTCCCAACTGCGCTTGAAGTGTCGCGGGTTGGTGGCGGTGATCGTACGATGGTTGGTCACGTCCAGATCGATGGCGTCATAGCGCAGGCCAGTCAGCAGCGAGAGCTTATCCGTCAGTCCCAGACGGTTTTCCACGAACAGTGCCTTGGTCGTCACCTGGTTGGTCTTGTCCTTGACGAAACCTGGCCGGGTACCGGGAATATCATAGAAGTGCCCCGGGGCGTAGTGGTTCGGGTCTACGGTACTTTTGCCCGGCACGTTCAACGGGCTGTTAGTGGTGCTGTTGATCTTGTACTCAAAACCGCCGGACCAGGTGGTGGCGAGGCTGAAGACGCTCGTGTCATGGCGCAGTTCGAACTGGTTGCCGTTCTGCTCGCCCTGATGCCGCACCTGATAGGCTGTCGAGCGGTTCACCGCGCTGTTGTCGGCGTTGTATTGGTAGGTCTCCAGGTTGCGGTAGTCGCGCTGGCTGTCGAGGTGATAGAGGGTATTTTTCAGTGTGGTGCTGTCGTTGATCCGGTAGTCGATGATCGAGCGTGCCCAGATCGTGCGTTGCTCATAACGGCCGTCGGCAACGTTGTAGTTATTGAAGCGGTTGTGCTTGTCGATCTTCAGCTCACCGGCCTTGGGGTTGAGCACCGGCGTGCCCCAGTACGGGCTGTCTTCATGTTCGTCCTGATATTCCAGCGCCAGGGTGTGGGACAGGTTCGGGGTAAGGTCGCTGAGCAGGGAAAACGCCACGCTCCAGGCATCGCGCCGGTCGCGGTCGATGTAGCTGTGATTGGTGTTGCGGCTCACATCCAGGCGGGCGTAGTGCTGCACCTCGGTGCCGGGTTCGGTCAGCGCATGGTTGAGGCCGAACGCCATACCGGCGGTGTCGTAACTGCCATAGCTCAGTTGGCCCTCGATGGCCTGTTCCTCGCGGCTTGCCAGCTTGGTCACGTAGTTCAGCGAGCCACCCACTGAGCCTGCGCCGTTGATCAAGGAGGAGGGGCCGCCTACCAGTTCGACGCGGTCATAGATCCACGCATCCACCGGTCGCGCCAGGCCCGTGGCGACATTGATGCCGTTGAACATCTGGGTGATCTGGCTGCTGGTAAACCCTCGGTACGAGACAAACCCGCCAAACCCAGGCGGCGCGCTGGCGTTGACGCCGGGCAGGGTATTGGCCGCATCGCGGAAGGTCTTGGCGCCGTGGCGCTCGATATCGTTGCGGTTAGCAATGGCCACCGACGCCGGGGTTTCCCGCACGCTCAGGCCCAGGCGCGAGGCCATGCCGCTGGATTGGTCCAGGGCCAGCCCAGGCTCGGCACTTTGCTCGCCGTCAATGGTGGTTGGCGCCAACTCAAGGGCCGAGGCGCAAACAGGCAGGCAGCCGAACAGGCCCGCCAACAGGGGTAAATGTTTCATGGTTGAATCCTGAAAACTTGGCTCGAAAACAACGCACTGCTCCCGTACTCCTTACGGAAACGAAGCGGTGCAGATCAGAACGCGCAGGGATCAGGCGAAGGCAGGTGGCGCGCGCGGATTAGCCGCAGGCCAGGTGAAGCGGGCGGGAATGTCGGCGGCGAGCACCACCGCTGCGGGCGGCGCATGGGGTTGCGGCAGGACTGCCACATTCAGGTGGGAGTTGAGCGCCGGGCCCATGCCGCCGGTAGAACACAGCGGGCAACCAAACGCCTTCGACAGCGTTGGCAGGCTCTCATCCGTAGAATTGCTGGGCAGGGGCGCCTGGGTACGTGGGTCCACCGTACAGAATTGGCCGCTGATGCCATTGAGCTGCATCCCCACCATCTGCCCATGACCAATGCTGCAGGCGAACACATTGAACAGGACGCAGCAGTAGAGCATCCAGGCAATGAGTGAGCGGTCGGCACGGGCGAGTTTCATGGGGCGGCACTTTATCATCAGCGACCGACGAAATGCCTGCAAAAAAACTCAGGGCGACTATCCTCATTCGCACATTTTTATGGAGCGCCGACCATGAGCTTTGTGATTGCGCGATGGATCGTCGGGGTATTTACCTTCATCAGCATGGTGCACCTGTATTGGGCTGCGGGTGGCAAGCTCGGCAGCCTGGCCGCTATCCCGCAACTGCCCGGAGAGTTTGCCAGCGGGCCGCGACCGGCGTTCAAGCCGTCGGCGCTGGGGACTTTTCTGGTGGCGATGGGGCTGGTGGCGATTGCCTTGCTCGTGTGTCTGCGCGCCGGGCTGTATTTCTCGCCGGTGTCCCACGGGGCGTTGCAATGGGGCATCAGCGCGATTGCCGTGCTGATGTTTGCCCGGGCGATCGGGGATTCGGAGCTGGTGGGTTTTTTCAAGAAGGTCGGCGGGTCGAGGTTTGCTCGCCTGGATACCTATTTCTATTCGCCGTTGTGCCTGGTGTTGGGCGCCGGCCTGCTGGTGGTGGCGTGGAGCTGAGCCTGAGCCCACAGATACCTGGCTGACACCGCGCAATCCAAATGTGGGAGCTGGCTTGCCTGCGATGCAGACACCTCGGTCTACCAGCCAAACCGGGTTGATCCCTTCGCAGGCAAGCCAGCTCCCACCTTCAACCACCCTCGACAGGTAACCCCGAGCGCTACCAAGCCCCTCTGGCCGCCATTTGATTCACCTCCAAGTATTTCCCAGACAAAAACACACCCCCCGGTTTTATAGCGCTTGACCTTCCCAGTATGGCAAGCCGGATAAAAACCCCAAGTGTCGGTTTGTCTTGAAAATTCCAAGGAGGGTGAACGATGTACACCAAACCAGTAAGCCTGATCACCGGGGCGTTGGCCGTAGCGTTGATGCTGGGCGGATGCTCGGACAATGCGCCGCCAGCCGCAGCGGCCAAGCCACCCGGCGTGCCAGTCGCCCAGGTGGTGGCGCGTGCGGTGACGCCGTTTGTGGAGTACACCGGTTCGTTGACCGCCATCGACCAGGTTCAATTGCGCCCGCGAGTCAGTGGCTATCTGCAAAGCGTCAGCGTGCCCGAAGGGCAGTTCGTGGCCAAGGGCAGCCCGTTGTTTGTGATCGACCCGCGTATGTTCCAGGCGGCAGTGAACGCAGCCAAGGCACGTCTGCGCGAGGCCGAGGCCAATGCGTTGCTGGCCCAGGCCGAGCATGGCCGCGCCGAGCAGTTATATGCCAAAAAGGTGGTGGCACGTGATCGTCTCGACACCGCCGTTGCTTCGTTGAACGCCGGCAGAGCGCAGGTGGAGGCCGCCAGGGCTGCGCTGGATACGGCCCAACTGGACCTGAGTTACACCCGCGTCACCGCACCTATCAGCGGGCGTATCGACCGCGCCCTAGTGACGGAAGGCAACTATGTCACCCGTGGGGAAACAGCGCTGACCACGATTGTTTCCATCGACCCCTTGCATGTGTATTTCGATGTGGATGAACGCACCTATCTGCATTCGTTGGCAGCGACGCGGCAACACGCCGGGTCCAAGGGCGACCAAGCCGCCAAGGTCATGGTGGCGATGCTCAACGACACCACCTATGCACGGGCCGGTCGCGTGGATTTTCTGGCCAACTCGGCCGACCGCAAGACTGGCACGGTGCGCGTGCGTGCGGTGGTGGAAAACCGGGACGGGCGCTTGACGCCGGGGCTGTTCGCCAAGGTCAAGCTGGATACCGGCGCGGCGCAACCCCGGGTGTTGATTGCCGACCATTCCATCGGCACCGATCAGGGCCGCCGTTATGTGTTGGTTGTCGGTGAGGGCGACAAGACCGAGTACCGCCCGGTGGAAGTCGGCCCGGTGGTCGACGGCCTGCGGGTCATCGAACAGGGCCTGCAACCGGGCGAGCGCATTGTCGTCAAAGGGCTGGTGCGCCCCGGCATGCAGGTGACACCGCTGGCCGCCAGTATTGACGGCAAGCCGCTTGAAGCACCGCTGGCGGTGGGGGGCGTGCAATGAGCTTCCCACGCTTTTTCATTGACCGACCGATCTTCGCCATCGTCCTGTCGGTGTTGATGATGATCGGCGGCATCGTGGCCTTCTTCCATCTACCGTTGAGCGAATATCCCGCCGTCACGCCGCCCACGGTGCAAGTGACGGCGTCGTATCCGGGGGCCAACCCGCAGGTGATTGCCGAGACAGTGGCGGCGCCGCTGGAACAGGTGATCACCGGGGTTGAGGGCATGCTTTACATGACCTCGCAGTCGGCCACCGATGGACGCATGATCCTGACCGCAACGTTCGCCCAGGGCACCAATGCGGACATGGCGCAGATCCAGGTGCAGAACCGTGTTTCGCGGGCTTTGCCGCGCTTGCCCGAAGAGGTGCAGCGCCTGGGCGTGGTCACGCAGAAAACCTCGCCGGACATCCTCATGGTGGTCCACCTGCTGTCCCCCGACCAACGTTATGACCCGCTCTACATCTCCAACTATGCCTACCTGCAGGTGCGCGATGAGTTGTCGCGCCTGCCGGGGATCAACGATGTGCTGGTGTGGGGCGCGGGTGAATACAGCATGCGCCTGTGGCTCGACCCGGACCTGATCGCCGCCCGTGGCTTGACCGCCGGTGATGTGATTGCTGCCGTGCGCGAGCAGAACGTGCAAGTGGCGGCCGGCTCGGTCGGCCAGGCGCCGGACTCCACTGCGGCGTTCCAAGTCACGGTCAATACCCTCGGGCGCCTGACGGATGAAGAGCAGTTCGGCGACATCATCATTCGCACCGGCGATAACGGCCAGGTCACGCGCTTGCGCGATGTGGCACGTATCGAGATGGGGGCCGATGCCTACGCGCTGCGCAGCCTGTTGGACGGCGAGCCTGCGGTGGCCTTGCAAATCATCCAGAGCCCTGGGGCAAACGCGCTGGATGTGGCGCAGTCGGTGCGCGATACCATGCAGCGCCTGCAAACCAGCTTCCCCGAGGGGTTGGTGTCGCGGATTGCCTATGACCCCACGGTGTTTGTGCGCGCTTCGCTGGAGTCGGTGGCCATCACGCTGATGGAAGCGATCCTGCTTGTGGTACTCGTGGTGGTGGTGTTCCTGCGCAACTGGCGCGCGTCGCTGATTCCTTTGATGGCCGTGCCGGTATCGATCATCGGCACCTTTGCGGTCATGCACCTGATGGGCTTCTCCCTCAATACCTTGTCGCTGTTCGGCCTGGTGTTGTCGATCGGCATCGTGGTCGACGATGCAATCGTGGTGGTGGAGAACGTCGAGCGGCATATCGAGAACGGCGAGGAGCCGATGCAGGCTGCGCGACGGGCGATGAGCGAGGTCACCGGCCCTATCATTGCGATCACCTCGGTGCTGGCGGCCGTGTTCATTCCCACGGCGTTTCTCAGTGGCCTGCAAGGCGAGTTCTATCGGCAGTTTGCGCTGACCATCGCAATTTCCACCATCCTCTCGGCGGTCAACTCGTTGACCCTCAGCCCGGCGCTGGCCGGCCTGTTACTGCGGCCACGGCATGCCGCTGTGGTGCATGACCCGCGCAGCCTGCGTGGTCGCGCCGCACGGCTGTTGGAGGTACTGGGCCGGCCGTTCCAGCGTGCGCCGCAAGCCTATGGCAACACTGTGCGCAAGGTCGTCGGCCGTCGCGGTGTGGCGCTGTTGGCTTACGGCGGCTTGCTCGCATTGACCTGGTTCGGCTTCAACGCGGTACCGGCCGGCTTCGTGCCGATGCAAGACAAGTACTACCTGGTCGGTATCGCCCAGCTGCCGAACGCGGCCTCGTTGGAGCGTACCGATGCGGTGGTGCGGCAAATGTCGAAAATCGCCCTGGATGAGCCGGGGGTCGAGAGTGTCGTGGCGTTCCCGGGACTGTCGGTCAACGGCTTCGTCAACGTTCCGAATGCGGCGGTGATGTTCGTCATGCTTGATCCGTTCAAAGAGCGCACCTCGCCGGATATGGCGGCGGTCGCCATCGCCGGGCGTCTGCAGGCCAAGTTTGCGAGCATCCCCGACGGCTTCCTCGGCGTGTTCCCGCCGCCACCGGTGCCGGGGCTCGGGGTAACCGGGGGCTTCAAGCTGCAGGTCGAAGACCGTGGCGGCGTCGGGCTGGAGGCGCTGGTGCAGCAGACCCAGGTACTGATGACCAAAGCCACTGAGTCAGGCCAGGTGGCCGGGCTGATGACCAGCCTGGACGTCAATGCGCCGCAACTGAATGTCGACATCGACCGCACCCAGGTCAAGAGCCAGGGCGTGCGCCTGGCGGATGTGTTCGAGTCGCTGCAGGTCTATCTGGGGTCGCTGTATGTCAATGACTTCAACCGGTTTGGTCGCACCTACAAAGTCACGGCCCAGGCCGATGCGGACCACCGCATGCAGGCCGAAGCCATCGGTCGTCTGCAGGTGCGCAACGCCGACGGGGACATGCTGCCGTTGTCGGCGTTTGTCACGGTCACGCCGAGCTCCGGGCCTGACCGGGTGATTCACTACAACGGCTATCCCTCGGCGGATATCTCTGGCGGCGCGATGCCAGGGGTCAGCTCCGGGCAGGCGGTTGCGCTCATGGAGCGCCTGGCCCAGGAGGTACTGCCCGAGGGCGTGACCTATGAATGGACAGACCTGACCTACCAGCAAAAGCTCGCCGGCTCATCGGCCCTGTTTATTTTCCCGCTGTGTGTGCTGCTGGCTTATCTGATCCTTGCCGCGCAGTACAACAGTTGGCTGCTGCCGCTGGCGGTGTTGCTGATCGTGCCCATGTGCCTGCTCAGCGCAATCCTCGGCGTGTGGCTGGTGGAGGGCGACAACAACGTGTTCGTGCAGATCGGGTTGGTGGTGCTGGTGGGCTTGGCGGCGAAGAACGCCATCCTGATCGTCGAGTTTGCCCGCAGCCTTGAAGCCGAAGGCGCCAGCCCATTGGAAGCGGTGATCCACGCCTGCCAATTGCGCCTGCGCCCTATTTTGATGACGTCCCTGGCGTTTATCGCCGGCGTAGTCCCGTTGGTGTTTGCCAGTGGCGCCGGGGCCGAGATGCGCCATGCCATGGGGGTTGCGGTGTTTGCCGGGATGTTGGGCGTGACGCTGTTCGGTCTGTTCCTGACGCCCGTGTTCTATGTGGTGATGCGCAGCCTGGCGCTGCGCGTTCAGCGTCAGGGGGCGAGTCCGACGGTGCAGCTAAAGGAGAGCGCATCATGAAACAGGCGTATCCAGCTTTTCTGTTGTCGTTGACCCTGCTGGCCGGTTGCGGCTCGGTGGGGCCGGACTATTCCGCGCCAGTGCTGCCCGCTGCGCAGCGGGCGACGAGCTTCGGCGCGCCCATCGCCGGGCTTGGTGCGGGCGAGGTCGAAGTGCAGTGGTGGCAAGTGTTCGACGAGCCGGCATTGAGCCAATTGATTCAACAGGCACTGGCGGCCAACCACGACATCGGCATCGCCGCCGCACGCCTGGACGAAGCCAAGGCGCTGTTGCGCGAAAGCCGCCAAGGCTTCCTGCCCAGCGGAGGCGCCGCCCTGGGTTACGAGCACCGCCAGCGCAGCGAGGTAGAGACCCCGTTCGGCGAGCAGCGCTCCATTGAAACCACTCGGGCGGCGGTGGATGCAGCCTGGGAAATCGACTTGTTTGGGCGCGTGCGTCGCTCGGTGGAGGCGGCCCAGGCCCAGGCGGGGTCGCGTCAGGCGTTGCTGCGCAGCGTGCAAGCGAGCGTCGCGGCGACGGTCGCGGCTACCTGGTTCGAGTTACAAGGGATCGAAGCCGAACAGGCGGTGGTCGCGGATATCAGCCAGAGCCAGCGCGACAGCCTGGGCCTGGTGGGGCAGATGGTTAGCGTCGGCGCCGCCACCGAATTCGACCGGCTGCGTGCCGAGGCCTTGTTGCGCAATGTGGAGGCCGTAGCGCCTGACCTGGAGCGACGTCGCGCCAAGTCAACCAACGCGTTGGCGGTGCTGCTGGGGCAAGCGCCCCAGGGGTTCAAGCCACCGCTGGCCCGGCCTGGGCGTGAAACCTTGAACCTGCGCACGTTGCAGGTGGGAGACCCGGCCGGCTTGCTGGCGCGCCGTGCCGATATTGCCGCGGCCGAACGCACGCTGGCGGCTGCGACCGCGCAGATTGGCGTGGAAACCGCTGGTTTGTATCCGGATATCCAGGTGCAGGGTTCCATCGGTTTGCTGGCCGGAAGTCTCAGCGCCCTGGGCGATGCGGGCATGCAGTCGAACTTTATCGCGCCGGTGATTCGCTGGTCACTGCTGGACACCGGGCGCGTACGAGCGCGGATTGCCGCCAGCGAGGCACGCACCCAGGCCGCGTTGATCGCTTATGACCAGACCGTGTTGCGGGCCCTGCAGGAAACCGATGATGCGTTCCAGGCCAACCGTACGGCCGGCAACGCACTGGGCTTGCGGCTGTTGGAGGCGGCCGCCAACCGTGAGGCAGCCAGCTTTGCGCGCGAGCGGTTTGCGCAAGGCGAGGGCGTGTACCTGGATGTGCTTGAGGCCGAACGCGCGGACTTCACCAGCCGCCGGGCATTGACGGCGGCGCGCACGGAACAGCGCTTGGCGGTGGTGGGGATCTATAAGGCGCTGGGTGGTGGGTGGGAGATCTGTGAG
>NZ_WJZM01000093.1:0-14058 GCF_021609545.1 Pseudomonas sp. PA-1-6B | reverse complement strand
GCGGGGCATCAGTTATATCTGTGTCGGCTGCCAGGCCGTCACGGGAGCAAGCTCCCTCGCCACAGATTTAGCGTCGTGCCGAAGTTGTGTAGATACCTATGCTCATCGCAGGCAAGCCAGCTCCCACCTATTGAATTGTGAATACAGTCAAATGTGGGAGCTGGCTTGCCTGCGATAGCGATAGTGGCTTAAGTCGAGATCTTGAGCCCAATCAGCCCGCAAATAATCAATGCCACACTGGCCAACCGAAACAGCGCCATGGATTCCCCAAACAGGATAATCCCGGCAATCACGGTGCCCACGGCCCCCACGCCGGTCCAGATGGCATAGGCGGTGCCCAGCGGCAGTTCCTTCATGGCCAGCCCCAACAACCCAAGGCTGACAGCCATGGCGGCAATCGTCAGGACGGTGGGCAGCGGCTTGCTGAACCCGTCGGTGTACTTCAGGCCGACGGCCCAGCCCACTTCAAACAACCCGGCAAAAAACAGAATGATCCAGGACATGATGACCTCGCTTCTATCAAAGTGGGGTCGTCCCCGGGTGAGCGCTTGATAGCGTCGCGAGGTCGTCCCCGCGAAGTTCGGTAGAGTGCCGAAATTGGACCAGGCGATCAAGTTACGGCGTGGTTTCCAGGGCGCGGCGGTCTTCCTTTTCGCTCATGCGGCGGAAATAGGTCGACAGCAATGCGCCGGAAATATTGTGCCAGACGCTGAACAACGCACTGGGCACCGCCGCCAGTGGCGAAAAGTGCGCACTGGCCAAGGCGGCACCCAGCCCGGAGTTCTGCATGCCCACTTCCAGGGCCAGCGACTTGCGTTGCGCCAAGGGCAACTTGAACAGGCGCCCGGTGAAGTAGCCCAGCAGGTAACCGAAGCTGTTGTGCAGCATCACTACGGCCATGATCAGCAGGCCCGACTCGGCAATCTTGCCTTGGCTTGCGGCAACCACGGCCGCGACGATGATCACAATGCTGACCACCGACACCAGTGGCAGCACGTCCACCGCATGCCTTACCCGATCACCGAGCAAGCGCTGCGCGACCACGCCCAGTACGATGGGCAGCAGCACCACTTGCAGGATCGACCAGAACAGCTCCATGAACGATACCGGCAGCCAGGCCGAGGCCAGCAGCCAGATCAATGCCGGTGTGAGCAGCGGAGCGAGGAGGGTGGTGACCGCGGCAATCGCCACCGATAACGCCAGGTCACCCCGGGCCAGCCAGGTCATGACGTTGGACGACGTGCCACTTGGGCAACAGCCGACCAGGATCACGCCAACGGCAATTTCCGCCGGCAAATGGAATGCCTGGCACAGCAACCATGCCACGCCCGGCATGATCACGAAATGCGCGACCACGCCCAAGGCCACGCGCCACGGGTGGCGAGCGACTTCGGCGAAGTCTTCCAGTTTCAAGGTCAACCCCATGCCGAACATCACCAGGCCCAGCAGTGGGACGATGGCGCTTTTCAGGCCGATGAACCAGCTGGGTTGGAGAAAGGCGACGACAGCGAAGATCAGCACCCAGTAGGCAAAGGTGTTGCCGACAAAGCGGCTCAAGGCGGCGAGTGCGCGCATGGGGATGTCCTTTTTTATTCGATTTCCGAGTTGTCGATGCAATCAAATGTGGGAGCTGACTTGCCTGCGATAGCGGAGTGTCAGTCGGTACTACTCTGGCTGACACTCCGTTATCGCAGGCAAGCCAGCTCCCACACTGACCGTGCCCGCATTGGATCGGTGTTGCTTAGATGCCCTGTGGTGTCTCTTCGCCGCCCAGTGCCTCGACCAACGCCGGCAGGAAATCGCCGAAGGTCAGCATCATCAAGGTAAAGCTGGCATCCAGTTGGCCCAGGGCTTCGTCACCGCCGTCCTGTTCCGCCTGGTCTTGCAGCAGGTCTTCGAACTTCAGGCGCTTGACGGTCATTTTGTCGTCGAGCATGAAGGACAACTTGTCCTGCCACGCCAGGGACAGTTGGGTCACGACCTTGCCGGTGGTCAGGTGCAGTTGGATCTCTTCGCTGGTCAGGTCCTGGCGCTTGCAACGCACGATGCCGCCGTCTTCGTGGGTGTCGCGCAGTTCGCATTCGTCGAGGACGAAGAAGTCATCGGCCGGTTTCTGGGTGGTGACCCAGTCGGTCATGATTGCAGTCGGGGCGGTTTTTACCGTCAGCGGGCGGACCGGCAGGGTGCCGATCACTTCGCGCAGGGTCGACAGCAGGTCTTCGGCGCGCTTGGGGCTGGCCGAGTTGACCAGGATCAGACCCTGTTTCGGCGCGATCGCAGCGAAGGTCGACGAGCGACGGATAAAGGCGCGCGGCAGGAAGGCCTGGATGATTTCATCCTTGATCTGGTCGCGCTCCTTCTTATAGACCTTGCGCATCTGCTCGGCTTCGATTTCTTCGACTTTCTCTTTAAGTGCGTCACGCACCACGCTACCTGGCAGGATGCGTTCTTCCTTGCGCGCAGCAATCAGCAAAAAATCTCCGCTGACGTGAACCAGGGGAGCGTCTTCACCTTTACCAAAAGGCGCGACGAAACCGTAAGTGGTCAACTCCTGGCTTGCACAAGGGCGCGCCAGCTTGGTGGCCATGGCCGCTTCCAACGCCTCGGCATCAACAGGCAGATCTTGGGTCAGGCGATAGATAAGCAGGTTCTTGAACCACATGGGGTGAGTCTCTCCTCTATACAAAGGGGGGCATTATTCTCTTGATCACGCCGCAGGCCAACCCTGCCTAAGCCATTGGAAGGGCTGAAAAAAAAGATTTAAGAAAGTGCTTGCCAGACTTGGGGTCGCTCCGTAGAATGCGCGCCACACCGAAGCGAAGGGTGATTAGCTCAGCTGGGAGAGCATCTGCCTTACAAGCAGAGGGTCGGCGGTTCGATCCCGTCATCACCCACCATTCGCTTCAAGTGTTACGCGCAGCGGTAGTTCAGTCGGTTAGAATACCGGCCTGTCACGCCGGGGGTCGCGGGTTCGAGTCCCGTCCGCTGCGCCATATTCGGTCACCTGGAACGCTGAACGCCAGGTAACCAAAGAAAGCCCGCTCATTGAGCGGGTTTTTTTCTGTCCGAAATATGGCAAAAAATCGTGCGCTAAACTTTTTTTAAATAAATTGCATTTAAATCAAGACATTACGATTTTTTGGTGTATGATGCGCCCACACCGAAACGAAGGGTGATTAGCTCAGCTGGGAGAGCATCTGCCTTACAAGCAGAGGGTCGGCGGTTCGATCCCGTCATCACCCACCATTCGCTTCAAGTGTTACGCGCAGCGGTAGTTCAGTCGGTTAGAATACCGGCCTGTCACGCCGGGGGTCGCGGGTTCGAGTCCCGTCCGCTGCGCCATATTCGGTAACCTGGAACACTGAACGCCAGGTCGCCACAAGAAACCCGCTCATTGAGCGGGTTTTTTTTCGCCTGCGATTTAATGCTCCTTACGGTGCGTTGCGGCTGTGACGGTAATCGCTGACGGCCTCGTATACCGCTTTACGCAGCCGGTTGATGCCGCCGATGGGGCGGTGCGCTTCCAGCCCGAACCAGGGGTTGAACGACTGGTTATCACAGGCCAGGTTCTGCGCAGGCGTGTCGAAGTCCTGGGCGGGAATCCTGACCTTGGCCACGGTTTCATACGGCGCGTCGCTTTCCTTCCATTCGATGCTGGTGTCTTCGATGGGCATGAACGCCTGCGGGTTTTGCCGCTGGATCTGCAGCACAAAACACGCGTCTACACGGTCGGTGGACAGTTGCTGGTTGAGCGCGCTGCGCAGGAAGTTCGGCAGGGCCTGGTTCTGTTTGGGCAGCACATAACCCGGGCAGCTTTGTGGGTCGGGCGCGACGCGGAACTTGGCGTTGGCCGCGCCAAACTTGTAGGGCGACACTGAAAAGTAAGTCGTCTGCGTCGGGCTGGCCGGTGCGGGCGCCAGGGTTGCCAGGGCGATAAACAGGTGACGCACTTGCCAACTGCGCGGGTCGAGCTTGGGAAAGAAAGCCAGGACCTTCTTGCCATCCGCTTGCGCGCCGATGTTTTGCGCGTATTCCGCGACATCGCTGACAAAGAAGTTCGGGTGGCTGAACATCACGAAATCCTGTTCGGTGCGCGCTTGCTGGTCGGCCATCAGTTGCTTGCCCGGCACATCCAACAGCTTGATGGCCATGCCGCGGGCATCGCGGATGCTGTCGAATTGCGGATAAGCGTTGCCGTTGGACAGGCGCATCGTCGCCTGCCAGGTCTTGCCCGGCTCGGCAAACACACCCTGGCGCAAGGCCGGGTCGAGATCTGTCAGAACGCTGACCTCGGCTTTCACGCACCCATGGGCCTTGGCATGGGCATCACGCAGGTAGCGAGTGCCTTCGCGATGCTGATCAACGATGCGCACGGCGGTCTGGATGATGCCTTGGGTCATCGCCGCTTCACCCGGCGGGATCTGTTCCTTCACCGACACCGGGCCCCTGTGCTGCCAGGCGAACCAGGCCGTGGCCAACACCCACGCCAGCAGGCCCAGGGCCAGCAGCCACAGCAGGGTTTTGCCAACAAAGGCGCCAAAGCGCAGCCAGAGACGAGCAAGCATGGAACGGTCCTTGTTTTGCGATCGGATAATCATGGCAATTGTTGCTCCAGCGGGCCGCCCAGCACTTTGAGGTATTCGAGCAGCGCCCAGCGTTCCTGCGGCAGCAAGCCGCGGCCGATCACGCCATTGCCACGCTTGCCGGCACGGAATTCGTGGCCGCTGTTGTGGTTGCCGGTGATTCTGGTATCGAACAGGAAGGCATTCTTGAAGGCGATGGTCTCAAACCCAAGGTGACGCGGGTCGTAGTTGAAGGTGCCTTTATAGAAGGTGGTGCTGCGTTCGTCCTGGGGCGAGAGCAGTTGGTAGATCGTCGGCACCGAACCGTTGTGCAGGAACGGTGGGGTGGCCCATACGCCTGCCAGTGGCCGCGCCTTGTAGGCACGCAACTCGCGCACGCCGATGGGCAGGCCGAACCCGTCCAGGGCCGGGCGCTCGGCCGGGGTCACGCCGGCCGCACGGTAGGCATGCTCTTCGACGAAGGCGGTGACATAGGCTAAACCCTGGGCCACGGACATTTTTTTCAGGTCCAGCGGCGCGGTGGGGGTGGGGTGCAGTTCGACATTGAGCCGGGCCAGTTCGGCCGGGTCCCATTGCAACGCGCTGAGGTCATAGCGTTGGTCGGCAATGTTGTTGGCCGTGCCGGGGTCGGTGCCGATGTAGTCCACCGGCAGCATTTTCAACTGCTGCACCGGACGGCCGTTTTCCTGGGTGACGGTGGGTAGGTGGCAGCCGGCGCAGTTCTCGGCAAAGAGTGCGCGACCTTGGGCGGCGAGGGGCTTGTCGATGGCACCGAACAAGTCTTGCGGCCAGGTCGGCGGTTTGAGCCGTTGCAGGGTTTCTTCGATCAGGTGCAGGTCGCGCACCCGTACGCTGGACGGGTAGCGGGCATCGCCTTTGAGCGGTTGCCCGGCGGCGTCGAAGAACGTCAGGGTCGCGCCTACGCCAAGGGCTTCGCCGATGTTGCGCGCCATGGGCTGTTGGGCCGAGCCATTCCACTGCACCCAGTCGAAGGTCCAGATATCCCACAACTGCGGGTAGTCCACCGGCGCATTGGCGACGCGATAATTGTCTGGGGAAATAGCGTCGCCAAAACTGGCGTTGGCGATGCGCCCAAAGGCGTCAGTACGGCCCGGGCCTTCTTCGGTGGGGTAAAGGCCACGGTGGGTGTCATTCCAGGCAACCTTGAGGAACTGGTTCAGCGATTGCTTGAAGTCCTTGCGCAGTTGATCACGCTGGGCGTCGTACTGATCCCCCAGGACCTTGCGGGCGAAGCGCTCGAACTTCCACGGGTTGTAATAGGTAGCGGCCAGGCTGGCGACCAGGGCCTGGCCGAAACTGCCGCCACGCAACGTGGGAACGCTGGAGGGCAGTACGTGTTGCGCCGAGCCACCGTCGATACGCAGGGCCTGGCCCTTGAAGTGCAATTCGCCGGTGTGGCAGGCCGCACAGGTGATATCCAGGTACTGAGCCTTGCTGTCGGCGTTCTGGTGCCGGGCGAACCCTACCGGCAGGTTGCCAGGGTTTTGCGCGGTGGGCACCTGTTTGGGATCGACCAGGAAGCCAAAGCGCGCCAGGTACTGCGGCGCGGCAAAGCGTTGCTCGGAGAACGGCAGCTCCAGGGCGGTGAACCAGTCGTAGTGCAGGCCTTTTACTTGAGTGCCCTGGGGCGTGAAGTAGTAGGTCTGGCGGTCGGCGGCACTCCATTGCTCCTGATAGTGCACCTGTTTCACGGGCACGTAATCCGGCAGCTTGGGGTTGAGGGTGTAATAGAGCACCACGGCCAGGATCAGGCCCAGTGCGATCAGTATCAGGAGTAAAACTCGGGAAAAAATGCGCAAGATAACTATCCTTGTCGAATTGTCGCGTTGTTATGCCACTGCGCCACAGGTGCGGCAAGTGACGATTAGCCTGCTATCAGCCGGTTCCGCGATCCGTCGCGGGCCCCCATGATAAATGGAAATGCTTTTAAACACGTGAACTTATCAGAAGTTTCCTGCTCACATGCCGGTAGCCATTGGTCGTGGCCGCCTGATAAGCTCGCGACTTTATTCAAATGCCCTTATGGCGCATGAACAAGGAAATAGCATGAAACAGCATCGGTTGGCGGCGGCGGTGGCCCTGGTTAGCCTGGTACTTGCGGGTTGTGATTCGCAAACCAGCGTAGAGCTGAAAACCCCGGCGCAGAAAGCTTCCTACGGCATCGGCCTGAACATGGGCAAGAGCCTTGCCCAAGAAGGCATGGACGACCTGGACTCCAAAGCTGTTGCCCAAGGCATCGAAGATGCCGTCGGCAAGAAAGAGCAGAAGCTCAAGGACGATGAGCTGGTTGAAGCGTTTGCCGCACTGCAAAAGCGTGCTGAAGAACGCATGACCAAAATGAGCGAAGAGTCGGCAGCCGCTGGCAAGAAATTCCTCGAAGACAACGCCAAGAAAGACGGCGTCGTCACCACCGCTTCCGGTCTGCAGTACAAGATCGTGAAGAAGGCCGACGGCGCACAGCCTAAGCCAACCGACGTGGTGACTGTTCACTACACCGGCAAGCTCACCAACGGCACTACCTTTGACAGCTCCGTAGATCGTGGTAGCCCGATCGACCTGCCGGTCAGCGGCGTGATCCCGGGTTGGGTCGAAGGCTTGCAACTGATGCATGTTGGCGAGAAGGTCGAGTTGTACATCCCGTCCGACCTGGCCTACGGCGCCCAGAGCCCGAGCCCGGCGATTCCAGCCAACTCCGTGCTGGTATTTGACCTGGAACTGCTGGGCATCAAGGACCCAGCCAAGGCAGAAGCGGCTGACGCACCTGCTGCACCAGCCGCCAAGAAGTAATCGGCGCCTGAACACACAACGCCCCGTCTCGACGGGGCGTTGTTGTTTTCGGGGTTGTATCAAACGATGCAAAAAATTTCTGTGGGAGCTGGCTTGTCGGGTCGCCGCATCGCTGTGATGACCGCCAGACGCTCAGCACTCCAAATGTGGGAGCTGGCTTGCCTGCGATGACGGCCTGCCAGCCTACACCTACTAACTGACACACCACGATCAACCTGTGGGAGCGGGCTTGCTCGCGAAGGCGGCCTGGCAATCAACACAGTTGGATTGTGTACATATCCATTGCTGCGGTAACGGCCACATAGGGTTCCGCCCTGACGGCGGCTCACTTTGCAAGAGCGGCAAAGTAAGCAAAACGCTCTTGCCCCACCACTCGGCACCTCGCCTAGGCTCGGTGTGCCCGTAATCCGCCAGTGATTTGGGGGGCCGCCGCCACGCGCCATCCATGGCGCGGGGCGGCTAAACCGGCATCCCTGCCGGTTTACCCCCCAAATCCCTGTCGAATTCCGGCCAGCGTGGTTTAACGGGGCGCCTAAGATCAAAAGCAGATCAAGATCAAGAGCGGCTCGCTTCGCATCGTGGTTAGCGTTGGCTGCTACAGCCTGTAAAGTTGTGTTGATGCGTAAGGCAATCGCAGGCAAGCCAGCTCCCACATTTGGAGCCCAGGGTGTCTGAGAGATAGGCATCGGCTGGCAGGCTGCCACGTCGTACCGGGTCGTGTAGATGTCTATGGCTATCGCTATCGCACGCCAGCCAGCCCCTACGTTGAAGCCTCTGCAAATCCAAACGAACGTCCGCAACCGGATACAGTCTGATATAAGACTCGAGCACGGGTAGCCGTACATACACGCCAAGTCAATGAATTCTTGGGTTTTTTTTATGTGCGCAAAAAACGCCCGATCTGACTGTAGGCCTTGTAGTCCGTGGCTTTCAGCCGATAAAACAGGCTCTGTTCACAAGGTTATCCACAATTTGTGTGGATAACCTTTTATGTCGCCTGGAACTGGAGTGCCCTATGAAACCACCGTTCAATTTCACCCGTTTCCTGCCCATGGCCGCACGTCTGCTCGGCCGGGGGCGTTTGCCGACCTTGCTGTTTGCCGTCGCGGCCAAAGGCTCAAGCCAGGGGAATCGGCTGGGCCAGCTAAAGGACGATCTGAAATTGCTTCAGGCCCTGTGCCTGGCTTACTGGCGCGGCGAATACCGAGCGATCAGCCCCAAGGCGCTGATCTCGGTGGTGGCGGGGCTGATGTACTTTCTCAGCCCGATTGATGCGATTCCGGACTTTCTCCCCATGTTCGGCATGCTCGACGACATCGCCGTGCTGGCATGGGTCATGAAGACCCTGAGCGGCGAACTGAGCGCCTTTCGTGCGTGGCGCGATGCGCAACGCCCGGAAAAACTCGCAGTGGTTGAGCGCCTGCCAGCGACGCCTGAGCTACTGGCTCGGGAAAACCCGCAAAAAAACTAATGATGCCGGGTATCCCCCGGCGACCTTCGTGGCTGTTAGGATTACACTTCTAAGGAAAGAGCTTACTTAGTAAGTGTTTTTATCCTACGGGGCAGTCATGGATATTCAGATCATTTCACGCGATGGCGCACCCGAATACGCGGTGTTGCCATGGGACCAGTACCAGGCGCTGCTAAAAGCTGCCGGTCAGCAGCAACCTACCCCTGCCGCCTCTACCGCCATTGATCAGGACCTGCGCCCGCTCGCAGCCCTGCGCGGCCTGCGTGAGGCCAAGGGGCTGGCTATCGAGACCCTGGCACGCACAGTGGGGATCAGCCCCTCATACCTTGGATTGATTGAAAGTGGTGAACGCCAGCCGGATGCCGCCATTCGCCGCAGCCTGGCCTGGGAATTGGGCGTAGCAGGTTGGAGGGATGAGTCTTGAGCCTACGTATTAGCCGTCAACACTGGGATGGGTTGCTCAACGAACTGGATCAGGCGCGGCGCCAGCGCCATTTGCTCACGTACCGTGCACTGCTTGAGCGCCTGCAATTCCCCACGCCGGCCATGCAGACCCTGGCGGCGGCCCTGGAGCACCTGGCGGCGCTGGATGCCAAGGCCGAGCAGCCGCTGCGCAGTTCCCTGGTGATCAGCCAGGGTGCCAGCCGCCTGCCGCGCACCGGTTTTTTCGAATGTGTGGAGCGCCTGGGGCGGTTCAGCGGGCCTTCTGATGGCGTGGCCGCCGCGTCCTGGCATGCTTCCGAAGTGGTGCGGGTGTTCGAGTACGAGTATCCGGAGTCCGCCGAGGCCTAAAGCGCCTGGGAGCAGGTGTCCATGCTGTCGATCACGTGGATGCTGTAGCCTGCAACATCCTTGGCATGGTGCTTGGCTTGTGACGCCAGCTCTGCCAACTGGCTGGCATCGAGTTGTGCACAGGCCTGTGGATACAAATGCACCACGCCGATGGACAGCGACAGCAACGCATACTCCTGGCGCACGCCCTGGCGATTAAGGGCCACGAAGCACCCAGACTCCAGGTGTTCAGCGCGGTAGAAGCGTCGGCATTGGGTATGGAAGTCATCCAGCAACTGGTTGAGCCGCTTGCGCCAATCCTGCGGGCCCAGCACCAGCAAAAAATCATCCCCACCAATATGCCCGACAAAGTCGCGGCTGGGGTCTACCCGGTCGTTGAGGCACTGCGCCAGGCACAGCAGCACTTCATCCCCGCGCCCGTAGCCGTAGATATCGTTGAACGGTTTGAAACTGTCGATATCCACATAGCAGATCACCGACTCGCGCTGTTGCTGCAGTAGCCGGGTGAGGCACTGCTGGATCGGCACATTGCCAGGCAACAAGGTCAACGGGTTGGCGTAGCGGGCCTGCTGGATTTTCAGCTCCGTGATCAACTTGAGCACGTCGATGACCCGACCCAGCCCCAGGTAATCACCGTTCAGGGTAATGATGAAATCCTCTTCGATGCGTTGTCGTGCGCGGCTGGTGAGTAAACGGCTGACCTGTTGCAAGGACTGGCTCAGCTCCACCGCCAAAAAATCATCGCTCATTAAGCGACTGATGGGTTTGCGCGCAAACAAATCGGTCGCGAATGGCTTGAGCAACGCGTCCGACAACGAGTGCCGGTGCACAATGCCGACCGGGCAACGACGGCCGTCCAACACCGCCAGCGAGTTGAGGTTGGCCTGGCGGCGGAATGATTCCAGCACTTGGGCGGTGGCGGTGTCTTGATCCACGGCGGGCTGCTCATTGAGCAGGGCGCTCAGGTCACTGCCTTCGTCATTGAGGGCCAGCGTGGCGTTATCCGGCTTGGGCAACATCAGGCGCGCTTCCTGCGGTGGCTTTTCTTGAGGGCGGCAGAGTAGGTAGCCCTGGACCAGGTCGACGCCCATCTCCGTCAACACTGCCAGTTCTTCCGGCAGCTCGATGCCCTCGGCAATCACTTGGGCGCGGGACGCCCTGGCGATCTGTAGGATCGAGCCGACAAACTCACGCTTGAGGGCGTCCTGGTGAATGCCGTCGATAAAGTGCCGGTCGATCTTCACGTAGTCCGGGCGCAGTTCGGACCACAACCGCAAGCTGGAATAACCGGCGCCCAAGTCATCCAGTGCGATGGCAAAACCCATGTCGCGGTAGTGGTGCAAGGCAGTTTGCAGCAGCGCGAAATCGTCGGTGGGTGCCTGCTCGGTTAGCTCGATCACCACTTGGCTGGGAGAAATGCCGAAGTCGCGCAACAGTTGCAGCGTGCGCCCTGGCTGATGTGCGTTCTCCATCAAGGATCCCGGCGAGATATTGAGGAACAGTTTGCCGGGCAGTTTCTGCTCGCTGAAGCGCCGGCATGCACTCTCTCGACACGCCATGTCCAATTCGCTCAGGCGCCCGGCGTGGCTGGCCACCGAGAACAGTGCGACGGGGGAGTGCAGCGGGCTGTTGGACGGGCCACGACTGAGGGCTTCATAACCGAGGATGCGCCGCTCCGACAGGCAGATGATCGGTTGGAACAGGCTGTGCAAACTGCCTTGAGCCAGGATTGAGCCCAATGCATTCAGCTGTTCGGTCATGGTCATGGCGGTCTCGATCAAAAAAAGGACCGCAGGCGTAAACCTGCGGTCCTTTTATTTCACGACAGAATGATGTCTATATGATGACACTCCGAGGAGCGATCACATTAAATCGCCATCATTTACTGCTTGGCCACCTGCTTGGTGATTTTCAGATAATCCAGCAGGATCCGGCCAGTCTCGGCCAAGTAAGCGTCGTCTTCCGGCTTGGTTTTATCCGCCTCGGTCGGCAGCGCGTCTTCATCTTCTTTCTTCAGCTCTTTGAGCGGGTCTTCACCCTTGGCCTTGCGGCGGGTGTTTTCCAGCACCAGTTGCTGATTCTCGATGCTGGAGTGCTGTGCACGGCGATCCGCTTCGTTGAGGCTGACGGTCTTCTCTTCCATCAGCTTCTTGGCCAGGGCCAGCTTGTCGCGAATAAACACGAACTCGGCGTCCTTGGCAGAGCGGGTGTCATGGTCAGCCTTCAACTGAGCCAGGAAGGGCTTGAACGGATCCGACGCCGGCTTGATCGCAGGGCGGATGGTGTCCCACGGCATGGCTTCAGGCAGGGCACTTTCGCCGATTTCCTTGGTGTCGATGATCGACGGGAAATCGATATCCGGCAGTACGCCCTGATGCTGGGTGCTCTGCCCGGATACCCGGTAGAACTTGGCCAGTGTCAGCTTAAGCTCGCCATGGTTCAGCGGTTGGATGGTCTGCACGGTGCCTTTGCCGAAGGTCTGGCCGCCGATGATCAATGCACGGTGGTAGTCCTGCATGGCGCCGGCGAAAATCTCCGAGGCCGAGGCCGAGAGGCGGTTGACCAGCAGCGCCATCGGGCCTTTGTAGAAGGCCCCCGGGTTCTCGTCTTCGAGCACGTCGACACGGCCGTCAGCGTTGCGTACCAACACGGTCGGGCCCTTGTCGATAAACAGGCTGGTCAGCTCGGTAGCTTCCTGCAGGGAGCCGCCGCCGTTGTTGCGCAGGTCGATGACCACGCCGTCGACTTTCTCTTTCTGCAGTTCTGTCAGGATTTTCTTCACGTCGCGGGTGGTGGACTTGTAGTCCGGATCACCGGCGCGGAACGCCTTGAAGTCCAGGTAGAAGGCCGGGATTTCAATCACGCCCAGCTTGTAGTCCTTGCCATCCTGCTTGAGGTTGAGGACTTTCTTCTGCACGGCCTGGTCTTCGAGCTTCACCGCTTCACGGGTGATGGACACGATCTTGCTGGTCTGGTCGTTCGGTGCATTGGTGTGCGGAATCACTTCCAGGCGCACCACGCTGCCTTTAGGCCCACGGATCAGCTTGACCACTTCGTCCAGGCGCCAGCCAACCACATCGACCATCTCTTTGTCGGCCTGGGCCACGCCGATGATCTTGTCGGCGGGTGCTACTTGCTTGGTTTTGTCAGCAGGGCCTGCCGGCACCAAACGTACGATCTTTACCTGGTCATTGTCGCTTTGCAGGACGGCACCGATGCCTTCCAGGGACAGACTCATATTGATATCAAAATTTTCCGCGTTATCTGGCGACAGATAATTGGTGTGCGGGTCGTAGGACATCGCAAAGGTGTTGATGTAGGCCTGGAAGATATCCTCGGCACGGGTCTGGTCCAGGCGCGCCAGCTGGTTTTTGTAGCGCTTGGTCAGCAGTTCTTGAATGGCCTTGGGCTCTTTGCCGGCGATCTTCAAGCGCAGCACTTCGTCCTTGACGCGTTTGCGCCACAGGTCGTCCAGGGCTGCGGTGCTGGTCAGCCAAGGGGCGTCCTTGCGGTCTACCAGAAGGGTTTCTTTCTGGGTGAAATCGAGCTTGTCGACGCCCTTGTTCAGCTCACCCAACGCGAAGTCCAGACGCGCTTTGACGCGGTCCAGGTAACGCTTGTAGATGGTGAAGCCGGGTTGCAGGTCGCCGCTCTTGAGGAAGTCGTCGAATTGGGTCTTCCACTTGTCGAACTCAGCGATATCGCTGGCCAGGAAGTAGCTGCGCGAGGGGTCCAGCAGCTTGAGGTAGCTGTCGTAGATGATCACCGAGCGAGCGTCGTCCAGCGGCGGCTTGCTGTAGTGATGGCGCTTGAGCAACTCGACGACGTTAAGGCTGGCAATCACCTCATCGCGATCAGGCTGAAGGTTGTCCCAGCTATTGGCTGCGAACGTATTGGTCGACATCGACGCGAAGCCGAGACCAATGAAAAAAGCGAGGGCGGTGCTGGGGAACAGATGCTTCATGCTGATTCGACGCGGGGGCAATTGATAACGCATATTAGGCCGTCTTTGAGGGAGCCGGTTCCATATGGTCCGGTCGCATAATGCAAAAAGCCCGGCGCTACAGCACCGGGCTCAGTCCAGACTCACTATGGAGGCACTGTGAAAGCATTGCAAGGCGTTGACGGTGATGTGGGGGGCTAGAACAACCTCGTCCTACGTTCGGTGTAGTCCATATTGCCAATAGCCTGACCGAATCCTAGATTGAAATGCAGTCAGTGTGAGAGCTGGCTTGCCGGCGATAGCGGTGCAACAGTGAAGAATTCTTCATCTGGTGCACCGCTATCGCAGCATAGGTATCTACACAACTTCGGCACGACGCTAAATCTGTGGCGAGGGAGCTTGCTCCCGTGACGGCCTGGCAGCCGACACAGATATAACTGATGCCCCGCGATCCAATGTGG
>NZ_WJZM01000092.1:0-15669 GCF_021609545.1 Pseudomonas sp. PA-1-6B | reverse complement strand
CAACCACTTGCGCTTGCGATCTCTCGTAAGCGGGAGGCGAATTCTACAGCGTTACACGCTGCTGTCAACACCTCTTTTTCAACTTCCTTTTGGCTTCGATGAACTGAAGCAACTTGCTGCCGAAAACTGCATAACTCATTGTTTATCAAGGAGTTTTCCGTTTCGACTGCGCCGGAAGTGGGGCGAATTATAGGCTTCCAGAATCTGCCGTCAACCCAATTATTCGGTTTTTCTATCAAATACCTCAAAAACCCGATATCCCCACTATATAGACAGCTACAAGTCAGTATTTGAGCAATATATTGCTCATTCGTTGACAGTTAAGCATCATAGCTCCAGGTATTTATCGATCATGACTTCGGAAGAACTACCGCAATGACCACCCCACCTCGCAGCCTGGCATCCGTATTGTTTCCGATCGGCCTGCTATTGATCGCCATGGCGTCCATCCAATCCGGTGCGTCATTGGCCAAAAGCATGTTTCCTATTGTTGGCGCACAAGGCACCACTGCTCTGCGTTTGATTTTCGCCAGTGTGATCATGCTGGTGCTATTACGCCCATGGCGCGCCACGCTGACAGCCAAGTCCTTGCGCACGGTGATCATTTACGGGATGGCGCTGGGCGGCATGAACTTCCTCTTCTATATGTCCCTTCGCACCGTACCGCTGGGGATTGCCGTAGCACTCGAATTCACAGGCCCGCTTGCCGTCGCTATCTATGCCTCGCGCCGAGCTGTCGACTTCCTGTGGATTGCCCTGGCTATCATCGGCCTGCTGCTGTTGATTCCGACGGGCGAGGCCAGTAGCGGTATCGACTGGGTCGGCGCGGCGTACGCACTGGGCGCAGGCGGATGCTGGGCCCTGTATATTTTGTTCGGCCAAAAGGCTGGGAACGACAATGGTGTTCAGACCGCCGCACTCGGCGTAATGATTGCCGCCCTGTTCGTCGCACCGATCGGCATCGTGCATGCGGGCGCCGCACTGCTGACGCCCGCCCTGATCCCTATCGCCATTGGCGTCGCGATTCTGTCCACCGCCTTGCCCTACACCTTGGAGATGGTGGCACTGACTCGCCTCCCTGCTCGCACCTTCGGCACGCTCATGAGCATCGAACCGGCGTTCGGCGCCCTCTCCGGCCTGCTCTTTCTGCATGAGCACTTATCCCTGGCCCAATGGCTGGCCATCACCTGCATTATCCTGGCTTCCGTAGGCGCCACGTTGACGATGCGCAACGAATCCAAACCACTGGTGCCTGCCGACTGATCATCTTTAAAGCCAGCTCTGGTATTTGCCGCTCATTTAGGCCATGTTTAGACCGTAACCGAATGTCATTCATGGAGAATTTCGACACGGACAGCATGAACGCTTCGCTCGAGAGCGAGTAAAGCGGCTCTGTTCTTCTGCAGGGCGGCTATTAAGGATGGGAATGAAACGAATTTTGATACTGTTGCTGGTTGTGGGCATCGCTGGCTGTGCTGCAACCACAAAAACAGAAGTGAAACGGGGTAAAAAAGGGCTGCATATCAACTGTTCTGGCCTGTCCTCCTCCTGGGACCAGTGCTACACCAGTGCAGCCAACTCATGCGGTGCCAAGGGCTACCGGGTGATAGCCAAATCCGGCGACAATTCCGAGGAGCCTGGGGACTATCCCTTCGGCCTCAACCCTGCTGGCTATACCAGCCGCAGTATGATCGTCATCTGCAAATAGCTGCCCGAGCAGTCTTTCCTGACTGCTCATCTTAAATTCCGGCCAATTGCGGCACGAAGGCTAAACTCCTGCTCGATCATCGAGCCAATGGAGTTCCCATGCCGCACAACAAGAAAATCGTATTAGTAGTGGGTGCCGGTGACGCGACCGGCGGCGCCATAGCCAAACGTTTTGCCCGCGAAGGCTACATCGCCTGCGTCACCCGTCGCAGCGCTGACAAACTGCAGCCCCTGGTGGACAGCATTCAATTGGCAGGCGGTGAAGCCCATGGCTTTGCCTGTGATGCCCGCAAAGAAGACGACGTGATCGCGCTGGTCGAGCAAATCGAAACCGAGCTGGGGCCTATTGAAGCGTTCGTCTTCAATATCGGCGCCAATGTGCCGTGCAGCATTCTGGAAGAAACCGCACGCAAGTACTTCAAGATCTGGGAGATGGCGTGCTTCTCCGGTTTCCTGAACGCACGGGAAGTCGCCAAGCGCATGGTCACGCGTAACCGCGGCACTATTCTGTTCACCGGCGCCACCGCCGGCTTGCGCGGAAGCGCGGGGTTTGCCGCCTTCGCTGGCGCCAAGCATGGGATACGCGCCCTGGCACAAAGCATGGCGCGGGAGTTAGGCCCGATGAACATCCATGTCGCCCATGTGGTGGTCGACGGTGCAATCGATACCGACTTCATTCGCGAGAACTTCCCGCAAAAATACGCCCTCAAGGATCAGGACGCCCTCCTCAACCCGGACCATATTGCCGACAACTACTGGTTCCTGCATCGCCAGCCACGGGACGCCTGGACGTTCGAACTGGACCTGCGCCCCTGGAACGAAACCTGGTGACTCCCTCTATAACAATAAGTAGTGAGTACAGACCATGAGTAAAACCCTGGAGTTCTTCTTTGATCTCGGCAGCCCCGCCACTTACCTGGCCTATACCCAGTTGCCGGCGCTGTGCGCCAAAACGGGCGCACAGGTGGTGTATCAACCGATGCTGTTGGGCGGTGTATTCAAGGCCACGGGCAATGCCTCGCCGATCATGGTGCCCGCCAAGGGGCGCTACATGCTCGATGACCTGGCGCGTTACGCCAAACGCTACAACGTGCCGCTCAGGTTCAACCCACACTTTCCCATCAATACCTTGGTGCTGATGCGCGCCGTCACCGGCATTCAAATCCACCAGCCTGAGCGCTTCCTCGACTTCATCGACTGCCTGTTCCGCGCACTCTGGGTAGAGGGCCGTCACCTGGGCGACCCAGAGGTCGTGGCCAATGTGCTCACCGAACAGGGGTTCGATCCCGAGCAGGTACTGGCCCTGTCCAATGATGCAGCCGTCAAGGACGCTCTCAAGGACAAAACCGAACAAGCCATTAAGCGCGGCGTGTTCGGCGCTCCCAGTTTCTTTGTAGGAAACCAGCTGTTCTTCGGCCAGGACCGTCTGGACTTTGTGCGTGAAGCCCTCAGCTAGATGTTGATTGCAGCCGGCAGTGCCTTGGCCGCAACCGATCAAATCGCCGCAGTGCGCACCTGCAACCATTCAAGCGCTGCCCCCTTGAGCAGCGGGCTCAAACGCTCACGCACCTGGGCGTGATACGCGTTGAACCATTCACGCTCATCCGCCGTCAGCAACGACGGCTCCAGGCAGCGGGTATCAATCGGGCACAGGGTCAGGGTTTCGAACTTGAGGAATTCGCCAAACTCGGTCTTGCCCGCTTCACGGTTCAACACCAGGTTCTCAATGCGCACGCCCCAACGGCCAGGGCGATAAGTACCCGGCTCAATTGAAGTGATCATCCCTGGCTGCATCGCCGTTTGTGGCGCCGCAGCAGCCTGATAGGCAATCACCTGCGGGCCTTCATGCACGTTGAGGAAATAACCTACGCCGTGGCCCGTGCCGTGACCGTAGTCCACGCCTTCTGCCCAGATCGGCGCACGGGCAATGGCATCCAGCAACGGTGAAAGAATGCCCTTGGGGAACTGCGCACGGGACAGAGCGATCACGCCCTTGAGCACTCGCGTGCAATCGCGTTTCTGCTCCTCACTCGGTGTACCGATAGGCACCATCCGCGTGATGTCCGTGGTTCCGCCCAGGTACTGGCCGCCGGAGTCGATCAAGAGCAAGCCATCACCTTCGATCAGCGCATGCTCTTCTTCGGTGGCATGGTAATGCGGCATCGCGCCGTTGGCGTTGAAGGCGGCAATGGTGTTGAAACTCAGCGATATATAGCCGGGGCGGCGGGTACGCGCAGCGGTCAGGTGCTCGTCAATCGTCAGTTCGGTAATGCGCTCACGGCCCAGGGCGCTATCGAGCCAGGCAAAGAATTCGCACAGCGCCGCCCCATCCTGCTCCATGGCTTGGCGGATATGTTCCGCGTCCGCCAGGCTCTTGCGGGATTTGGCCAGTGTGGTGGGGTTGAGGCTTTCAACCAGCTTGACGCCCGCGTCGAGGTTTTCCAGCAAGCCGGCGGTGACGCGGGCGGGGTCTACTTGCAAGCTTGCACCCGCCGGTACCGCTCGCAGCGCTTGCGCCACCTCGCTGTAATCACGCAGGGTCACGCCATCCTGCTCAAGCACCGCCCGCAGTTGCGCATCGACCTTGCCCAACGCCACAAACAAAGTGGCCTGTTGCTGATTGATCAAAGCAAAGGACACAAACACCGGATTGAACGACACATCAGCGCCGCGCAGGTTGAATAGCCAGGCGATGTCATCCAGCGTCGCGATGAAATGCCAATCGGCGCCCTTGTCTTTCAAACTGGCACGCAAGGCGGCCAGTTTCTCGCCACGACTGACGGTGGCTTGGGGCGGCAGATGCTGATAGATCGGCTGGTTCGGCAACGCCGGGCGGTCTTGCCAGACTTCATCGAGCACATCGATATCGGTACGCAGACGCGCGCCACGCTCGGCTAATTTGCCACCCAGGGTACGTGCCGAGGCCACGGCCATGACCGCACCGTCCACCGCCACCACGCCACCCTCAGGGGTTTGCTCGGCCAGCCACTCCAACGGTCCAGGCTGACCCGGTTGCAGCTTCACCAACTCGATACCGCTGCCCTTGAGCTCCTTGGTCGCTTGTTCCCAATAACGGCTATCCGCCCAGACCCCGGCAAACTCCGCCGTGACGATCAGAGTGCCCACCGAACCATGAAACCCGGACAACCACTGGCGCCCTTGCCAGTAACCCGGCAAATACTCGGACAAGTGCGGGTCCGCCGACGGCACCAGCAGGGCGTGAATGCCTTCGCGGCGCATCAGTTCACGGGTATGCGCCAAGCGCTGGGGAACCGTTCCATGGGTCAAAGGCTGCGTACTCATTGTGTCTCCTGCTAACCACTAATAATTGTTATGTATTGCAAATGAAGTATCAGACAGCCCAGAACGCTGGTGCGCTGGCCTGTACCGTCTTGATCAATTGCACAGCGTCGTCGATATCCCGCTCGGTGGTGAACCGGCCCAGGCTCAAGCGAATAGTGCGACCAGCGCTGCGGGCATCATGCCCCAGGGCCACCAGGACGTGGGACGGTGCATTGCTAGCCGAATTGCACGCTGAAGTCGCCGAAAAGGCAATGCCCGCACTCAAGGCGGCAGCATTGAATTCGCCTTCGCTGAACGTCAGGCTGAGAGTGTGGGGAATACGCTGGGTTGGGCTGCCATTGAGGCGTACTCCGGGAATCGAAGCCAACTGCTCCAACAAGCGCTCACGCAAGGCCACGATCTGCGCCTTTTCCTCAGCAAAGTACGCCGCCGCCAGAGCGAACGCCGTGCCCATGCCCGCAATCTGATGCGTCGCCAGGGTGCCCGAACGCAAGCCACCTTCGTGGCCGCCGCCATGAATCTGTGCCAACACTTTCTGCTGCGCACGAGGCCCAACGTACAGCGCGCCAATGCCTTTTGGGCCGTAGAGCTTGTGGGCGGAAAAAGACATCAAATCCACCGACCACTGCGCCAGGTCAATGGCAACCTTGCCCGCCCCCTGTGCCGCATCCACGTGAAACAGCGCGCCCTGCTCACGCACCCGCGCGCCGATAGCCGGAATGTCGTTAAGGGTGCCCAGTTCATTATTGACCAGCATCAACGACACCAGGAAGGTGTCGTCACGCAATGCCTCACTGACAGCCTGAACGCTGATCAAGCCATCGGCATCGGGCACCAGATAGGTCACAGCCACGCCGGCTTCCTGCAACTGCCGCGCGGTGTCGAGTGTGGCCTTGTGCTCGATCTGGCTGGTGATGATATGCCCACCCGCCAGCCCTCGCGCCTGGGCCACCCCTTTGATCGCAAGGTTGTTGGACTCGGTGGCACCGGAAGTCCAGACAATTTGCTCAGGCTGGGCGCCGACCAATTCGGCTACCTGCCGTCGCGCCTGCTCAACCGTTTGCCGGGCCGCCTGGCCGAATGCATGGGAACTGGACGCAGGGTTGCCAAAATTGGCATTGAAACCCAGGCATTCGACCATCACCTGGATAACTCGCTCATCCACTGGCGTGGTGGCGGCATAGTCGAAATACAACGGACGTTTATTCATGGCGTAAAACTCGCAGAGCGTGTTCCCGAGAGCGGCGTCCCGGGGGCATCGAACAGAACAGAGGTCGTCAGGTTTAACTGATCGAGTGCCATTGAAGAAGAACCACGTGATGTAAATGTGCGTAGGAACGCTCCTGATTTTCAGCTTAACAGGCTCAAAGGCGATTGGGTGCAAATGCAAAAAGCCGAAAAATCCGCCATACGGATTTTTCGGCTTTTAGTGCAGCGCCAGGCGACTCAAACGTTAGTAAACAACCCGCTCACCGGATCGATGTTTCCGTTGTAGGGCACAACGGTTCCGGCTGCCCGGGCGATGGTGGCCCAGATTCGCTGCATATCGACCATTTTATTGCCAATGACCGGGTTGCCTTCTTGTTGACGATCACCCTGGGTCGTGATGTTGAAATAGCGTCCTGCGCCATCGCCGCTCTTCAACAACCCGCTGGCCCCGCCCATCAGTACCAGCGGCATATCCTTCGTATGCTCGGGGGCACCATCGGCCATCTCGCTGGTGAATACCACAAGCGTGTGTTCAAGCAGGCTGTCACCCGGCACGTCGGGATCGGCACGCTTCGCCAACTCGTCCATGAACAACTTGGCTCGCTGGGTATACCACTGCCGGGATCGTTTCCATACGTCCAGCCCGGCATAACGATGGGCGCAATCATGGGGGTTGGTCACATTACTGACGTCCAGGATATTGAGCGACTCCGCCGAGCGCCCGACTTGAATCGTCGCTACACGCGTGATGCCACACCCCAGCGCTGTGGCAACCACCTGATGGTGGTGATGCTGTACCTGGTTACGAAATTCCGCAGATTTGAACGGCAACGTGTCCATCTGCAAAGGCGAACATTCGCCAATGGGTGGCAGAGTTTCTTCCATGTCTTTCATGACCTGCTCAACCGAATCAAGCTGCATATCGAGCTTCTGTTTTTGCGCCCCCGCAAGCCTGCCTCGCAGCTCGTTGATATCCGCCAGCACCGGATCAAATACATGCCTGTTCCGCACCTGCTGCTCGCGCACCTCACGACTGACCGTGCCAAAGATTTTCTCGTACATCAACACCGGGTCCTGCTCAGGCCTGCGCATTGCGCCGCCATTTTCCGGCCCTTCCCAGGATACCTGCCAGGCGGTCCCGTCAATGCCTGAATGCGGTCCGGCAAAAAGACTCCGCTGGGACGGATCGGTCCCCGGCATATGGCGGCCAAGCAACACATCAATCGACGCCATCTTCTTCTCACGGTCGCGCAACGCCCACGTCCAGCCGTTATGGCCTTCATTGCCGGGGCCCAGAATCGTGCCACGCAGGTACAAGGACTGGTTTTTATAGGCCGCAAGCTCCTGGCTGACCTCGTTGAGCTGGAAGTCGGAAGTGTCCAAAGCTTCGGCAACGGGATGCCAGAGGCCTCGACCATCACTGGAATAGGCGGTTGCAGAGTCGACTGCCAGGCCATCAGGTACCACAAAGAAAACCACCTTCAACCTGGCCTGCTGGCTTTGCCCGGCCAAGGCCATGCGCGCCAGGCCACACTGGGTGAGCGGGCCGAACACACCTACCGCAGCCAGGCCGGTCAGAAAGCGACGACGACTTTTCAAGATATCCATGATCAATCCCTCTGCGTCTTGAATTGGAACGCGTTGGAGGTGCCCAGCGTGCGCAGCATCGCTGGTAATGAGCCATTGCCCTTCAGCCCGTCGACCAATGCCTTGACCGTCGCGGAAGTGGACTCGTCGGATTTGTTGCCCGAAGCGAAACGGAAATAGCTATCCGCCATGCAGAACAGAGACGCCGAGTTGTGCGCGATCAGCTTGGAAATACCGCGCACATCGTCGATAGGCACCGTGCCATCAACCCCAATGAACGGACCGGACGCTTTGATCGGCAACTGCACAGGGAACTGCGCGTAGTTGTAGGCAGGTTCTTGCTGGCGATAGCGCCCGGCAGCGTCGTAATGCTCCATCGAGGCCCCGGCGTCGTTCATATACTGATGGCACTGCCAGCAACGCCCCCCCGAAGCCTGCTCACCATTAATCAGGTCCCAGCGTTCACGGGTGCTGATCGCACGCGCAGGGTAGGCCGGCTCTGTAGGCTCGGCTTCGACCGGCGCCCCAAACTCCCGGCAGAAAAGCTGCTCGCGAATGGCAATGCCGCGCTTGACCAGTGAGGTGACCTGATAGTCAGAGGTAGAGGCCTGAAAAAGCCCCAAGTGCAACAAGCCGCCCCGTTTCTCATCCACGGCGACTTTGTGCAGAGTGTCTCCGGTTACGCCGCCGATACCGTAGTGTTCGGCCAGAGCCTTGTTGAGGAACGTCACACCGGGGTTGAACAGTTCGTCCAACGTCCCCTTGCCGTCGAGCATCACGTGACGGGTCAACAGGGCCTGCTCCTGGGTCATCAACTGGATCATCTGTGCGCTCAGGCCGGGCTTCTCCTGCACCCCGCGCTGAGTCTTGATGTAGTAACTGATGAACCGATTGAACTGCTCAAGCCCGCGCTCACTGCGCATCATTCGGTCTATTTCTGCGCTGATTTGCTGCACTGTCTGCAACTCGTTGCGCTCTGCCTTGGCCAGCAGTTGCGCGTCCGGAGTGGTGCCTTGATAGGTGTAGGACAATGCAGTTGCGGTCTCATAAGGGGTCAGTTTGTAGACCTCGGCCTGCCGTGCGACAGCCTGGCCCAACTCCGAGCGATACAGGAAGTTGGGCGACAACAGCAGCGCAGCGATCAGCGCCCGCTCTCCGTGCTCATCCAACACCGCCTGATAACGCGACAACTCAGACGGGCTCAAAGGACGGCGGAACACTTGATAACCCAGGGCACTGACCTCAAGGGTACCGGCAGTGGATTTGAAGCGTTTTACACGTTGAGGTGCCACCTGCTCGGCGATCGACACCGCCATGCCATACAGCTGCTTGATGTCTTCAGCCTGCAGCAGCCCTTTGCTGGCTTCACCTGGGAACTTGAAGTCTTTCTCGGATTTATCTGCCGGCAGCTTCTGAGTATTGACCTCCACACCCAGTATGTCCTTGACACTGGCCGCGTATTCATCGCGCGTCAGCAAGCGCAACTGCCGCTTGCCGTGAGCCTCGTTCGGGCTCAGGTAGGGCGCCCACACCACCTCAAACAAATGCTTGCTGATTTCGGTAGCGCAGGTGGCGTCGCAATGCCCGGCCACCGGCATGCTCTGGATTTGCCGCACCAACGCATCCTGGCCAGCACTGCTCCATGCCACCGCCATGCGCAGGTTGTTGAAAAACTCCACCGCGTGGCATTTGGTGCAGGATTCGGCAAGCACTGTTTCGCCCAATTTCGGTTCATGACGGTAACTGATAGGTAACAGTTGCTCGTCCTGGCTGTCCTCGTTGATACGCAGCGCTACCTGTTCCGGCTGTGGCAGCTCCTGTGGGTAAAAGGGATAGATGACCTCGTAATCCCCATAGTCCAGAAGCTCGGTGACACTTTCGCCCCAAGGCACCTGCACCACTTTGGGCTCGGTGCTCGTAGAGCCCTTGAGCTTGAGGGTGAAATGCCAACTGGAATCCGTTACTGACGCAGGCTTGGGCGGAGCCAATACCGTGATCTTGATATCCAGCTTGATCGGCCGCTCACGGTACTGCATGTTCAACACGTGCTTGTTGTCGTCAGCAGACAAGGTGAGTGAAGTATTGCGCGTCTGCGGAATCCAGTTTTTCACATCATTGAGCCGAACCTGGTAAGTCCCGTAGGGCAGCCCCTTGAGCACCAAGCCGGCATAACTGTCAGCAGGGTTCAACGATGTATGGAACTGGCGGGTATTACCGCCCGGAGCGATCAGCGTGCCACTGATCATCTCATTCTCCAGCTCAGGTGCCGGTGCGAGCGCCGGCCGCAGGGTCAACTCTGTATTCGGCAACCCTGTTGGGTCATAACTGACGCGATAGATCACCCCGGCGACGTCATCGGAGATCAGCAGGCTGTTGTCCGGTAGCGCCAGGAAGTCAGCCGGCCGACCAATGCAGGAGTCGTCCAGGCAATACACATCGAAACGCAGGGGGTCCTGGATAAACCCATTGATCAACGGGATCTGATTGACCACTCGCGTTCCGTCCTGGATCGAGACGAGTCGCACATCCATACCCGGCCGCTCGGCCGTGCCCGCCCCATGCACGGCAACCAGCATGTTCTGCGAACGTGTGCGAGCCGGGTAACCACTCCAGAACTTCAGCCCCAGGGGTGCGGTGTTGGTACCCAATTCAAAGGCGGCCGGCACGTAGTCTTTCGGGTCGATCTGCTGCCGGGACTTATCGGAAACAATCGCTCCCTGAACCAAGGGCGGCTGGATCACCCCCGGGTTGCCAAACTCCTCATCGGTGAAACCCGGCGTACCTTTGCCAAACAGATAGGGCACGCCGAAGTGCAGGTTTGGACCGCTGATGCGGTTGATTTCGTCGGGGTTGGGGTAGCCCTGGCGGTTGTTGTCGGTGAACCAGATTTCACCGGTCTGCGGGTTCCAGTCGAACCCCACAGAGTTGCGCACCCCTTTTGCAAGAATCTGCGCTTTACCGGTCACGGTGTCATAACGCAGTAACGTGCCGTAACGCGGGTCAGGCGGGATCATGCACAGGTTGCAAGGAATGCCGACAGCGGTGTACAGGCCAGTGTCGGCGGGATCCAGCGGGTTGAAATGCAAAGGGTGCTTCATATGCCAGAAGCGCGTGCTTGAGCCAGACGCCACCGAAGGCAGAGGAAATGGCGCATCGTCGGCGGGGAACTTGAACACCCGCTCAGGCGAAGGATCCTTGTAATGCGCATCGGCATCGCGCAAACGATAGAGGCCGCCAGTGGTCGAGTAGTACAAATCACCGTCGCGATACACCACCCCGTGCGGCTCCTCCAACCCGCTGGCAATCACGTAGATGCCGGTGGGTTTGCCGGCATTGTCCAGGGGCAAGGCATAGATCATATCGGCGATTTTCCCGTCATAGACGTAGGATGGAATCGCACTGGAGCCCACATAGAGCACGTCCTTGCCCATCGCCATCTGCCGAGGCTGTATCAGCCCCTGGGCAAACAATTCAATCTTGACCCCCGGCAAGCCGCTGAGCCTGCCCACCTGCACCGGTGGCCGATACTTCAGGGTGACCGCCTGTTCTTCGCCCTCCTCTCGCTGGAAGGAAACGATACGCGGTGTGTTCAAGGGCACAAACCCACCAGCGGGGTTCATCACCAGTTGGTAGTCGCAGGCCTTCAGGTTATCGAGGTGAATGGTTTCGCCGGACTTGGCACTGATCGGGATTTCCTCGGCTTTGCAGCGCAATACGCCAGTGACTACCTGATCGGCCCGCGCCACTCCCGGGGTTGGCTGGCTGATCGGCCCCCGGCCGCTTAACGTGCTGAAGTTCAGGGTCAGACGGTTACCCTGGAAGCCACCGCATTCCCCCAGATCCTTCCAGGCATCGCCCCAAATCTCGACACCATGAGAGGATGGCTGCCCGGGGTTGTAATCGGACTGGTTGCACCATTGCCAACTGCCCGGCCCGTGCGGCGACTTGTCAGTGTCTTTCCAACATTCAAACTCGTGGGTTTTGTCCTGCTGGTTTTTGTTCTGCACCTGGTCGCCTTGTTCGTAGACGGTCCCAGCGTTGTAGGCGGGTGCCGTACAGGCCGCCGCCGAAACCTCCACACTCAGCAACGCGAAGACCAAGCCGGACAAACCCCAACCACAGCGCGAAACACGCAAACCCCACCCGATCGACATCCTCATGATCACCAGCCTCAATGGCAGGCCAGGCGTATTTCTATCGAAGAAAGACTGCGCAGTTTCACGATCCCGTCAGAAAGCACCCGGCACGGAGTCACGCGCCGCGAACGGCTGGCGCAACCCGAAGTACATTCAATTTGGAATGTCTTGCAATGCTATTCCACAGCGAAACTACAACATGGCACGAAGCCAAAGAGACAGGAAAAATCAGACACTCGACTCAACCATCCGCCTGCATCATGCAGCCGTGATGCGTTGCTAAGGCTAAGTTCTAGCCGACAGATATCAGCTCGTCAAACCGGAAGACGTACCTCTCGTCCCCCGGTTCTCAACTCGCACGGCCGCTGCGCTGTGCAGCGCGCTGTGCGTTCATTTCAGCCTGCTGATCAAAGCCAAAGGTTTTCTGTGGCTGGCCAGTCAGGGCAGCACGCTGCTGTTGGTATTCATCAAATGACAACCCGCGACGACTCAACGCTTCCAACGCCAACTGTTTGGTTTCTTCTGCCGTGTAAGGGCGCATCTCAGGTGAAGGGTGAGTCGCGCACCCGGCGAGAACAGAGATGACAAACAGTAACGAAATAGCGAGTAGACGGTTCATGGCGGCGGTCCTGCTGAGAAGGTTTCGAGTCAATGAACACAGGCTACTCCCGCCCCCCTGCCATGAAAAATCAACGCCCGTGATAGTCGCTATCAACCGTTACAGCAGGTTCGATAGCGCGCCCCACATATTCACTTTAGATCTATAAATATTTAAATACATTCATTTACGGAATAAAACCAACCCTTTATAAGTGGCGTCACGTAGCCCGACTGTTCGCCACGCAACGGTCGCCATGGCGACAGCCCTTCAACGAGGTGCCCATGCAGTTGTTGACTCTACCGCCCTCCCCCACACTCGCGACCTCGATCCGCGCCACCGCTCAGGTCTTTGAGGACCCTAAATCCCAGGCCTTGCTCAACCACATCCAGCAAGTGGCGCCCAGCGACGCAAGCGTGTTGATCATCGGCGAAACCGGTACCGGCAAAGAGCTGGTGGCGCGCCATATCCACAACCTCAGCGCGCGGCGCAACCGGCCGTTCATCGCGGTGAATTGTGGGGCCTTCGCTGAATCCCTGGTGGAAGCCGAGCTGTTCGGCCATGACAAAGGTGCCTTTACCGGCGCTCTGAGTGCCAAGGCCGGCTGGTTCGAAGAGGCTGACGGCGGTACTTTGTTCCTCGATGAGATCGGCGATCTGCCAATGGCGATCCAGGTCAAACTTTTGCGGGTATTGCAGGAGCGTGAAGTCGTACGCCTGGGCTCGCGCAAAAACATTGCGATTGATGTGCGCGTGCTCGCCGCGACCAACGTACAACTGGAAAAGGCCATCAACGCCGGGCATTTCCGCGAGGACCTCTACTACCGTCTCGCCGTAGTCAGCCTGGAACTCAGCCCACTGCGCGAGCGCCCTGGCGATATCCTGCCGCTGACCTGGCACTTTATCGAAGTCTACCGTCGGCGCCTGGGCTACGGCCCGATCACCATCAGCCGTGAGGCCGAGCACAAGCTCAAGAGCTACAACTGGCCAGGCAACATCCGCGAATTGGAAAACGTCATCCATCACACCCTACTGATCTGCCACAAGGGCGTGATAGGGCGCGACGATTTGCGCCTGTCGAACATGCGTATCGAGCGCCAGGACGACAACCCGCACCACATTGATAACAGCGCCGAAGCCTTGCTGGCGCGGGCGTTTCAAACGCTGTTCGAGGAACAGGCCGGCGCCCTGCATGAAAAGGTCGAAGACGCACTCTTACGTGCGGCCTACCGCTTCAGCCATTACAACCAGGTGCACACCGCCAACCTGCTGGGCCTGAGCCGCAACGTCACGCGCTCGCGCTTGATCAAGCTCGGCGAGCTGGCGGTGAACAAACGTCGAACTGGCGAAAACATGCAGGGCGGGCGGATGCTGCATTTATCCATTTAGGCGACAATGCAGCGCGTTGTCATGGCTGCGCTCGAAGCTTTGCAGCACCTGGAACGAACCGAAGGTCACCGCCGTTGCCTGGTGGGCGCGAATCAGCGTCCAGAAATCTTCGCCGCGCTGCTCGAAGTACTTGAACGCCGCCTCGCCATCTGCGCGCGATTGCCATTGCAAGTAATTGAGCACCCGCCGGCCGTCCTCGCTGACCTGCACGCTGGCACTCAGAAAACCATCGTGGCCCTCGGCCAGTCGTTCGCTTTGAGTGGACAAGGCCGCCACCAGGGCATCTTGCTGCTGGGGGTTGATCTGAAACTCGATCAATTGAGTGAAGCCGCGACACTTCTCCGATACCTGCATGAACACTCCCCTCTCGTTGTAGGCAGAATCTTGCGATTCGATGCCACGCAGGGTAAAACCTCTAGTTAAGTCGAGGTCAAGCACTGTTTGGGAGATGTTCATGCTCAATAAGGAACTCAGCGTCGGGCAGCTCGCTGCTCGCAGCGGCGTAGCGGTTACTGCCCTGCACTTCTACGAGGCAAAAGGGCTGATCAAGAGCAATCGCAATGCAGGTAACCAGCGGCGTTATCCACGGGATGTATTGCGGCGCGTAGTGGTGATCAAGATCGCCCAGCGCCTGGGCATTCCGCTGGCTACCATTGGCGAGGCATTACGCACCTTGCCCGATGAGCGCGCACCCAATGTTCACGACTGGGAGCGCCTATCGGCGTTGTGGCGTGAAGATCTGGATGAGCGCATCAACAAACTGGTGCTGCTGCGCGACAAGCTCAATGGCTGCATCGGTTGCGGGTGCTTATCGATGGAGGCGTGCCCGTTACGCAATCAGGACGATAAGCTCGCTGAGTATGGGCCGGGCGCCCAACTGCTGGAGCCCACCACATCGCCTTGATAAAAGCACCTCGTCGGTTGCCCGCAGGCCACGCATTACGTGGCCTATAGTGAAATGTTCATACCTCGATTCAGGGAGAATGTCATGAACGTCAAAGCTATTCCCGACGGTTATCACAGCCTCACACCTTATATGGGCATCGACAAAGCGGGCGAGGCCATCGATTTCTACAAAAAAGCCTTTGGCGCCACGCAAGTCATGCGCCTGGACATGCCCGACGGCAGGGTGGGTCATGCCGAACTGCGGATTGGTGATTCGTCGCTGATGCTCGGTACGCCCTGCGATCAAATGGCCCTGCGCAATCCGGATGAGCACACCAGCATTGGTCTGCATCTGTATGTGGAAGATGTGGACGCACAATTCCAACGAGCGGTTGATGCCGGCGCCACCGTGGTGTCCGAGCCGAAGGATCAGTTTTATGGCGACCGCTCTGCGAGCGTGAAAGATCCGTTCGGTCATCTCTGGTTCCTGGCCACACACAAGGAAGACCTCACCGAGGAGCAGATCCGCCAGCGCGCCATGGAGTTGTTCAAGCAAGGCTGATAGTTGCAACGCAATACACATCCCATGTGGGAGCTGGTTTTGCCTGCAATGAGACGACTCGGTGCATCCGTTGGATCGAGTCGATGTCATCGCAGCATAGGTATCTACACAACTTTGTAGGCTGTAGCAGCCGACGGTAACCACGATGCGAAGCGAGACGCTCTTGATCTTGATCTTGATCTGCTTTTGATCTTAGGCGCCCCGTTAAACCACGCTGGCCGGAATTCGACAGGGATTTGGGGGGTAAACCGGCAGGGATGCCGGTTTAGCCGCCCCGCGCCATGGATGGCGCGT
>NZ_WJZM01000091.1:0-15723 GCF_021609545.1 Pseudomonas sp. PA-1-6B | reverse complement strand
ACGGAATACAAAATATAGGAGACGGTCTCGTGGGCTGGGAGATGTGTATAAAAAACAGAAATCCCACAAGCCAGTTCACCGTTGCCTTTCAGTGAAACACCCAATGCAATCCGGCATGCACTGCGAGCAATAGTTGCTCCACGCTTGCCCAAAACAGCAGCCCCAAATACTCCACCCAGCAACCTCCCCGTCTCCACATACTTCGCCCGCCGACACTGCGCCTCCCTTCCCACCACACACGCCTCCTTGATTTCCAAACCCGCCACGCCTACATCCAACGCCAACCCCAGATATGTTCCTTGCTTTAACCATCTCGACATCTGCGTAATCGTCTGAACCCGTTGCGCATACCCCACAATTTCGCCTTGATGCAGATAGCTTTTGGTCGAGATCCCAAGCGCCTCCTTAAGCGGTTGATTGCCACGCAATCCAGAACCAAATCGCGCAGCCCCTTGCAGTTGCATATCCAAAACGCCAAACATCCTTTGACGCTGTCGTATAAACAACTCTTTGTCCAAACCACCGTCCTTCAATTGCCGATGCAACTGCTCGATTTCCTCCAAAGTCTGTGCAACCGCCTGCAGGTGCCGGCTCCAAGCCGACGTTGCGCTGCCGATGCCTATCGACCCATACCCCAGAATGCTCTGCGCCAAGTCGTAATTTGTGTTTCTTGCTCTATCGAGCGGCACATTCTGGTCCAGTTGGCGACTAATCTCTTCAGCATGGCGCATCAACCAGGCTTCTTCGATTGAGCAATGGGCACTGGACGTTTCTGGAACAATCACCAACTCACCCGGCCTCACCATTCCTTGGCGCAGGTGTTTATTCAGCACATCAAAATGATCTGGGCCCTGCAACAACCCTGCGTGCCATAGCTGTGATTTCAAAAATGAGTAGGATGTAGCCTGTTGATTGATGTAGCCGTACGCCATGTCCTGGATTCCGATACCGAGAAAGATGGCATCGAAATATAAGTAAGCACCCACAGCCCGGACACAAGCAGGCGGGGGTCAAAAATTACGTTTGGGAAGTTGCCTACACAGCAAAAGATGAACGCCTACAGAAAGCGCCCCTAATACCCCGTCATCTCCAAATAACCCACCCCACCCTCAAACCGCACCGGCCCTTCCCAGTACGGAATACCCAAGTCCATCCACGCCTTCGGGTTGACGGCCTCGGTGGTGATGTCCAGCTGTTTGCCGGGAATTTTCAGCGACCAGCGTGTGGGAATACTGCGCCCGTCGATGGCCGTGGTAGTCAGCGGTGTGAGCTGGATGTCGCGGTTGTGCAAGGTCTCGGTGTGGCCCTGGGCGTCGATCCAGGTGCCGGTGAGGTAACCGGCGCCGTCTTTCTGCCGCACGCGAAACAGCATCAGCTGCGCGCCGCGGTCCAGGTGCAGGGAGAACCAGTCCCAGCCGGTCTGGCTGGCGGCCAGGGGTTGACTGCTCCACTCGCGGTCGAGCCAGGCTGGGCCGCTGACCTGGTAGGTGTGGCCATCGAGGCTGACGCTTCCGCTGGCGGTGAAAAACGGCTGGCTGTAGTAGTACGACGCCTGGCCCTGGTCGGATTTGCGGCTGTAGCCATGGTCGCCTTGCAGCACCAGCGGGCGGCTGGAGGTCAGGTGCAGGTCGTAGGCAAATTGCGCGCCACTGGCCTTGAGTTGCATGTCGGCCAGGGGGCTGGCGGCGCCGGGGCGGCTGGCGAAGTTCCAGTCGTCGATCCAGGCGTTGAACGGCTCTGCCTGGGCCCCGGCTTGCCCCACGCCACCCCGGGCCAGGCGTTCGGCGGCGTAGTGGCGGGTGGCGGAGGTGACGGCGGCGTGGCCGAGCCACACGGTTGAATCGCGCCAGCCCGGTTGGACGGGGCCGGCCTTCAATGCGTTGCGAAACAGCGTCCATTGCACGCCGAAGACATTGCCCTGGGCATCCTTGAGGTTGGCCGTGACGTACCACCATTCGATACGAAAGCCGTCGTGGGGCCCGTGGTCCTCGGGGAAGCTGAAGACTTTGCCGGGCACCACCTGGGCAAAGTCCGCCGCATCGCTGCCCAGCCCGGCGAAACTGTCCTCGGGTGCGGGCGCCTGGTCGCAGCCGCTCAGCAGTAACCAGGCGATGCACGCCAATGCCTTAATCTTCATGGGCGAACGTCCTCAACAAATCCGCCGGACGGCTGCGGTACAACTGCCATAAGGGCCAGGCCGACGCGAGCAAGGTGGCAAGCATCGCCAGCCCCAGCAATTGCGCGAGCTGCCCGGGGAATACCTGCAGCGGCAGGCGCCAGCCGAAGGCCTGCACGTTGATCACCGCATCCAGGCACCACGCCAGCAACAGCCCCAGCGGCAACGCCAGGATCAACGTGAGTACCGCCAGCAGCCAGGTCTGGCCGAGGTTGAGCAGCATCAATTGTCGGCGCGTCACGCCCAGCGCCCACAACGGCGCGAGTTGGCCGAGTCGGCTTTGGCTCTGGGTCAGCAGGCTGATGAACAACGCCACGCCGGCGACGCCAAGGGTCAGGCTGTTCAACGCGGCGGTGGCAGCGAAGGTGCGTTCGAAGACCTGGCTGGACCAGCCCTTGAGTTGCTGTTGGTCGACGATGCGGCTGTCTTCCAGGGCGAACTCACGCTGCACTTCACGTATCAGCGACGGCACGTCGGCGGGCGCTACCCGCAGGTTGAAGCGTGCCGGTGAGAGCGTCGGCCAATGCGCCAACAGGTGCCGGGCATTGACCAGCAGATGGCCCTTGGGGTTGCCGTAGTCGGCATAGATGCCGACGATCTTCGGCGCCCAGGCGCCCTGCGGGGTGGGGATGGACACCGTGTCGCCCAGTTGCACCTTCAGGCGTCGCGCCAGTTGTTCGCTGAGCATCAGGCTGTCGTCTTGCAGCAAGCGGTCCCAGGGCGCGTCCACCGCCTCCAGCAACGGCCAGTGTTGACGATAAGTGGGGTTGTCGACCACGCCGAACACCTCGGCGGGCCAGCCTTGCAGTTGCACCGCCACCTGCCAGGCGGGCAATACGGCCTGCACCAGGGGCTGGCGGGTCAACCACGTCTTCAGTTGCTCGGCCTGCTGCGGATTTTGCGGGTTGAGGTACAGCTCGGCGGTGAGACGTTGCTCCAGCCAATGGGTGAAGGTCTGGCGAAAGCCCGAGGTCATGGAGCCGGCGCCGATATTCGCCGCCAAGGCCAACAGCAACGCCATCAGCGCCAGGCTCAAGGCCGGCAGTTGCTGGCGGCAATCGGCCAGGAACCACTGGCCCAGTACCGAGCGACTACGCCCCAGCACCGCTTTCAATAACCCGTTGAGCAGCACCGGTAATGCCAACGCCGCGCCCAACAGCAAGGCCGCCATCAGCACAAACCCGGCGGCCAGGCTATCGCCCAACCACAGCGCCAACAGCGCGATCGCCAGGGCCGCGCACGCCACCCACCCCTGGCGCCGCAGCCAGCGCCCATGGGCTTGATGCCAGGCTTGGGCGTTGGCCAGCGCCAGTAACGGCAAACGCGCTGCGCGCCACAGGCTGCTGGCTCCGGCGAGCAATGCGCCGAGCAGGCTCACGCCCAGGCCGGCCAGCCACCACCAGGGGCTCAAGTTCAATTGGCCGGCGACTTCGGCGCCGTACAGGCCGCGCAAACTGGCGGCGACATCCGGCAGCAACAGGCTGGCCAGCAGGTAGCCGCTGGCGATACCGAGCACACCGCTCAACACCGCCAAAGCGCCCAATTCGACGCCCAGGCTCAGGATCAACATGCGTGCGCTGACCCCACAGGCGCGCAAGGTTCGCAGCAGGCCGCGGCGCTGTTCCAGGGCCAGGCCGATGGCCGCATGCACGATAAACAGCCCCACCACAAAGGATAAAAAACCCACCGCATCCAGGTTCAGGTGAAAGCTTTCGGTGAGGCGTGACAGGTTGCTGTCCTCGCCCTGCTTGAGTTGCAGCGCGGCGGGTGGCGTGGGGTGGTGGGCGGCGAAGGTGTTGTCCAACAGTAGGCGCGACAGGCGCCCAGGCATGTTGAGCAGGGGTTGGGCAAAGCCGATATCGGTCAGCAGCAGGCCGGGCGCCATATCGGCCTGTACCTGCAACGGTGGCAGGCGTTGCCCGGTGGACGTCAGCGGCTGCTCGCCCGCCTGCAACCCCAGCGCCTCTAACGTTTGCGCAGCGACCCAGGTACGCCCCGGCGGCTCGAAAAACGCCAGCATCTGCGCCTGGCTCAAGCGTTGCCCCGCCACGCTGCCGCTGCCGGGCAACGACACCGGGTCGATGCCCATCAGTTGCAGACGCTGTTGGTCACGCCCCTGGAGCACCACTCGCCCCTGCACCACCGGGGATACCGGCCAGCCGGCGCGGCGCAGCTCGGCAAACAGTGCCTGGGGGAAACTGGCGGCGTCCGGCGCAACCAGGCTGGCTTGGGGTTCGCCCCCGATCAATTGGCTGGCACGTGCGTAGCTATCCCGCGCCTGGCTGTTGAGGGCCTGCACGCCAGTCAGTAGCGCGGTGGCCAGCCACAGGCCGGTGAGCACGCTGAAAAATTGCACCGGATGACGCCGCCAGTGGCTCAGCAACGCGCGCAGCGTCCAGTAAAACAGCGCCATCTCAGCGAGCGTCCATCGGCACGACACGCCCACGGTGCAGCACCACTTGCCGGTCAAGCCGTGCGGCCAGGCGCGGGCTGTGGGTGACCATCAGCAGGCTGGTGGGGCTGTCCCGCAGCAGGTCCAACAGCAATTGCAGCACTTCATCGCTGGTGGCTTCGTCGAGGTTGCCGGTGGGTTCGTCAGCCAGCAACAAACCCGGCCGCGAGGCCAGCGCCCGCCCGACGGCAACCCGTTGCTGCTGGCCACCGGAGAGTTGCTCGGGGTAACGCCGGAGCAAGTCGCCCAGCCCCAGGCGCTCCACCAATTGCGCTTGCCAGTGTGGGTCGAAACGCCCCGCCAGCCGCGCCTGGAACGCCAGGTTGTCTTCCACGCGCAAGCTGCCGATCAGGTTGAACTGCTGGAAGACCAGGCCGATTTGCGTGCGGCGCCAATGGGCCAGTTGCCCTTCGTTGAGTTGGTCAAGGCGCTGCTCGCCGATGCGGATGCTGCCGGCGTCCACTCGGTCCAACCCGGCCACCAGGTGCAGCAAGGTGCTTTTGCCGCTGCCCGATTCGCCCATCAACGCCAGGCTGCTGCGCTCACCCAGGTGCAGGTCGACGCCGGCCAGGACGGTCAGCGGGCCTTGCGGGGTCGCGTAGTTTTTAACAACACCTTGCACCTGCAACATAAGAACGCTCATCTGAAGGACCAGCAATGAGAATAACGGCTGACGCTCGTGCCTACGCAAATTTTTCACATGGATTTCACCGTCTGCCCATCCGCCGAACTTTAAAGTGCCCGCCAACTCGTAGTGACTCACAACTTATTAGTTAATCCAAGTGACACTCCTGACATGCAAGTGTTCAGCAAAAAGACAGCGGAGTTGTGACAGTCTCGTGCCTCACCAAGGGCAACTGCCCAGTTGTGCCGCCTTTTTATAAACACCATTAACAGTGCCGAGGATGAACCGCGTGGCAGACATGATCCTGGCCAACCCCCAACCCAAAAGATCAAGGTTAAAACGCCTGAGAAAATACCGCCTGCACCTGCTTGGCATCAGCGTTACTGCCTTGTTGTTGGCGGGCTTTTTATTCTGGCCCAGCTCGCCGCCGGACCTGAGCGTGGGCAATCGCCTGGTCACCTCCGGGGTGCTCGCCAGTTGGCGCGAGGGTGAGCTGGTGATATTGGTGCGCCATGAAGAGCGCTGCGACCGCTCAGCCAACCCCTGCTTCGGGCCCGCCGATGGCCTGACAATCAACGGAACTCAACGCGCCACCGAACTGGGCAAAGCCTTTGATTCATTGGGCATGGCCCTGACTGATGTGCTCAGCAGCCCGACCACGCGAACCGCCCAGACGTCACTGTTCATGTTCGGCAAGACCGAGCTGTCCCCCGGCCCGCTGGCCATCTGCGGCGACGCCATGGGCGATGAAATCCTCGGCCACAAGCAGCCGGGACGCAACCTGATGCTGATCACCCACAGCGCCTGCATGAGCGACTTCCAGACCAGCCTCGGCTTCCCTCACGCAGCCGCTGCAGAGTACGGCAGCGCACTGTTCGTCAAGGTGCTGCCCAACGGCACCTTCAAGGCCATGGGCACCATGAACAGCGAAGAGTGGACCGCCGCACTTAAACAACTTTAATTACACTTGTTTACATATTAAGCCTTGAGACGTTCAGCAAAACGACAGCCCCACTCTGGCATGTTTAGCCGCGTCTGTTAGTTATGCTCTCCAACAACAACTTAGTGACCCTTACGATGCTTCGCCCTATTAAGTTAATACCGCCATTGCCCGTACTTGAACGTTATGGAGCGATGTGCGCATGCCTCGCATAAACCCTGTGTCCTGGCTATTGCTGGGCGTTGCCGTGTTCTTCCTGTTGCCCCTGGGCTTTCACGGTTTATGGACGCCGGACGAAACCCGCTACGCCCAGGTCAGCCAGGAAATGCTGATGAGCGGCAACTGGGTGGCGCCGCACTTCATGGGTGTGCGTTATTTCGAGAAGCCCGCCGCCGGCTATTGGCTGATCGCCCTTGGCCAGGCGGTGTTCGGTGAAAACCTGTTCGGCGTGCGTATCGCCTCAGTGCTGAGCACGGGCCTGAGTGTGGTGCTGGCCTACCTGCTCGCCCGTCGCGTGTGGAACGAGCCGCGCAAGAGCTTTGCCTGCGCCCTGCTCTACCTGAGTTTTGGCCTGGTGGCCGGGCAAGCCGGGTATGCCAACCTCGACCCGCAATTCACTCTGTGGGTGAACCTGAGCCTGATGGCGTTGTGGTTTGCCCTGGACTGCCGCACGCCATGGGAACGCCTGGGTGCCTGGGCAGTGTTGGGCGTGGCCTGCGCCATGGGGTTCATGACCAAGGGGTTCCTGGCCTGGCTGTTGCCGGTCTTGATCGCCGTGCCCTACCTGGTCTGGCAGCGTCGCGTCGGTGAGTTGATGCGCTACGGGCCGCTGGCGGTACTGGTTGCCGTGCTGGTGTGCCTGCCATGGGCCCTGGCGATCCACCTGCGGGAACCGGATTACTGGCATTTCTTTTTTTGGCATGAGCACATCCGCCGCTTTGCCGCCGACAACGCACAGCATGCGCGGCCGATGTGGTTCTTCCTGCCAATCATGGTGGTGGCGTGCCTGCCGTGGGCCGCCTTGCTACCCGGCACCCTGCTAAAAACCTGGCAGGAAAAGCGCCAACCGGCGATTGCCTTTCTTGCCCTGTGGCTGCTGCTGCCCCTGGGCTTTTTCAGCCTGAGCAAAGGCAAATTGCCGACCTACATCATGCCGTGCCTGTTGCCCCTGGCCTTGTTGATGGGCCACGGTTTGATCGACCTGATCAAGCAAGGCAAGGCCCGCACCCTAGTCATCAACGGCGCGCTCAATTTCGTGCTTGGCATGACGGCCATGGTGGCGCTGATCTACCTGCAAATCACCCGCCCGCTGTACGGCAATAGCCATGCGGAGATGTTCAACCTGTCCCTGACGTTTATCGTGCTGCTGGGCTGGATCCTCGCCAACCTGCTGCAAGCGGTGCGCCCGCTGACGTTGTGGGCGATGCCCGCCCTGGGCATTGGCTTGCTGGTGGCACTGCTACCGGCGGGCATGCCGGCCCTGATCGAAGATAACGAGATGCCCGACCAATTCGTGCTGGAACATCTGGACGAACTGCAACCTACCCGTGCTTTGCTGAGCAATGACCTGGGCCTGGCATCGGCCTTGACCTGGCGCCTGCGCCGGCCCGATGTGGCGTTTTATAACACCCAGGGCGAGCTGCGCTATGGCTTGAACTACGAAGACGCGGCACAGCGCAAGGTCACGCCGGACAGTGTCCAGGCCTGGTTGGCCGAGGCCCGCCAACACGGGTCGGTCGGCGTGCTGATGCAGGTCAAGAGCACCAGCGAACACCGCGAAGAAGGGCAGTTGCCCCCCGGCGGCAAACGCTATCGCAAGGGCAACCTGGTACTGACGATTTACCCCCAACAACCTTGAATGCAGCGCCTGCCACGGGGAACATCCCATGAGTTTCTGGAAAACCGAACGCGGCGCCCTGGTGTTACTGCTGGGTACCTCGGCCTTGCTGCTCTTGCTGGGCCTGGGCAGCCGCGACCTGTGGGGGCCGGAAACGCGCTGGGCGAATATCGCCTTGCAGATGCTGCAAAGCGGTGACTATTTCGACCCATACCTCAAAGGCACGCCGTATTACGACAAACCCCTGCCCTCCTACTGGCTGATCACCGGGTTTGCCCATCTGCTCGGCGGCCTCGGCCCGTGGTCGCTGCGCCTGTCATCGGTGATTGCCGCGTGGTTGAGCATTTGGCTGGTGTACCTGATCGGTGAACGCCTGTTTCGAAAAGGCACCGGGCTGATTGCCGGGTGGATGCTCGCCACCACCTTCTACTTCCTGTTCTGGGCCCGCGTGGCCACCGCCGATGTCCTCACCGTGTGCGGCGTGCTGGCAGCGGTGTGGTGGTATTGGCGTGGGCCGGATGACACGCGGTTGGGGCGCTACACGGTGTTTTTCCTGTTGCTGGCCGCCACCTCACTGTTCAAGGGCTTGATCGGTGTGGTGCTGCCGGGCCTGGTGCTGTTGCCACACTTGCTCAGCGAACACCGCTACAAACGCCACCTCAACCTGCGCCTGGTGCTGGCCCTGCTCATCGCAGGCATCGTGTACGCGATTCCCTTTGTACTGCCCCACCGCTACGGTGCCCCTACTTACGGCGAGAGCGGCCTGGAGCTGGTGTTCCGCGAAAACGTGGTGCGCTTCTTCAACCCCTTCGACCATATGGGGCCGATCTACACCTACCTGATCTACCTGCCGGTCTACACCCTACCCTGGGCACCCTGCTGGATACTTGGCCTGTGGCTGGCCGTGCGCAACTGGCGCAAGGCGCCGCCCAACGTACGCTGGCTGGTGTGGGGCCTGGGCCTGTTGTTTGTATTCTTCACCGCCAGCGGCAGCCGCCGCAGCTACTACGTGTTGCCGCTGGTGCCCTTCGCCCAACTGCTCGCCGCCTGGTGGCTGAGTGAACGCCTGCACAAAAAACCTTCGAGCTGGCCGCGCTGGCAAACAGGCTTTGGCCTCAGCGCAGGCCTGCTCTTGCTGGTGCTGGGCGTGATCTACCCCTGGACCAACGGCAACGGCGGCGTCACCCGCTTCGCCGCCGACCTGCAAGCCCAGGCAGAAAAAAGCGCACCCTGGAACCAATGGCAACTGGTGCTGGTAGAGGTCGACAACAAACTGCCCATGTACCTGCAAAACCACGGCAAACCTTTCTACTACGTCAGCGAAAGCCAGGACTTCCCGCGCCAGGGCGACAGCGCCGCGTTCATGGCCTGGCTGGAGAAAACCAGCGGCCAGGGGTTTGATCCGCAACGTACGATAATCGTCGCGCAGTATTCCAAGGACGAGCCCGCGCCGTTGGCGTTCCTGGGGGTGGATCATCAAGTGGTGACGACGCAACCGGATAATGGGGAGCGGTTGTTCAAGGCGCGGGAGGGAGGGAGTGTGGCGTTTGTTCCGGGGATACGCTGAGATACTGTTGCTTGCTGGCCTTTTTTCATGGCGAAGATTCTGGCGGTGTGGCATTTGTTGGCGATTGCCAAGACGACGGTGGATCGCTCCTACCTTGGTATTGATGCAAATACCTTGGTAGTTCAGGCGAACCGGGTCGATGCCATCGCAGCATAGATATCTACACAACTTTAATGCGACGCCGGACCTGTGGCGAGAGAGCTTGCTCCCGCGACGGCCTGACAGCCGACGCTGATATAACTGATGCCCCGCGATCCAATGTGGGAGCTGGCTTGCCTGCGAAGGCGGCCTTAAATCCGACCAGTATCTCGGGTCAGACCGCGTACATATCGGTTCCTGCGGTAATGGCTGCTATTGGTTCCGCTTTTACAGCGGGTCACTGTTGAAAAGAGCCGGACAGTTACCGGTCAGTCTCAACTGATAAGCGTCAGGCTTGCACGCTAGGGTGATAGCTCCATCGAGGACCACTATCGCGGAGAAACCCGTTCCCATCTCGCAGGCATTCAGACACCGATACCAGCATCTCAAGTTCTGGGCAGACTCGCCGCGTGAATAAATGCCTCATCCAAAGTACTGCCGCCGTACCTGCTCAAAAATCCCTCGGCATTGGAAAACCGATTAAAGCGTTGTTGGCTTAGCATGTAAAAGTCATCGCAGTGAGTGACGATCTCGTCAATGTTATGCGACGACACAAGTATCGCCACACCTTCCGCCGCCGCACCCTCCAGACACCGCCAAATGTGGTACCGAAATTCCGGGTCAACCCCCGCAGTGGGCTCATCCAAAATCACCAGGTCTGCGTTAACGGACAATAACGACAAGGTGAAAAACCAACGCTTTTCGCCATAGCTGCAAAGGGATGATTTCTTCTTCCAGATTTCGCAATAGCGTTCAGCAATACCAGGGCTCCACTTTTCAATTTTTTCCAAGGCGTGCCGCTGGGTTACGCGCGTATCGGAGCAAAAAAGCATCATCATGTTAAAAACATCGAACATTCGAAATACGGGAGGCGTTGCGATGATCTGTGACAGGTAAAGTAGCTTGGAGAATGAATGTTGCACTTCACCGCCATTCAATTTCTTCAGGCCACAGATCACGTCAAAAAACGTAGTTTTTCCGGAACCATTAGGCCCCAATAAACCTATCATTGTGCCGGCCTCGACTTCCAATGAGGCACTCTTGAATAAAATATGCTGACCGTACCTAAAGTCCAGTGCATCCACGATTAGCCGTTTCATCAGTACCGACTCCAAACGGGGTTGATGAGTAAAAATCGGAACACAAACCACCCTGTGACAATGATCATTCCTAAAATCGACGCTACCAATGTAGCGGACCCGGTCACCCCCACCAACATCAGGCGATTGGCCCACCCCATCGGATTAAAAAGATCGATTACGTTAAATAGTGAATACGAGGTGCTAAGGCTACCGATACCCAGCGCCAACATAGAGACTGATAATATGGAAAAAAGAGTATTAGTATTTTGAAAGCCTATGGGCACCAGCGTCAACAATAAGGATGGAGTAGAGAAAAGCAAAAAACACATATAGAAACGACCAACAATAACCAACCACTCTTCCAAGGCCATCAAACCAAAATAGCCCCGCGTCAGCACATAAAATACCGAACAATAAATCAGCGACATAAATGAGTACGCTAAAAACTGCCCAGCGAGAAAGGTGATCTTAGTACGCTTTGTATACACAAAGGAGCGCAAAAAACCACTTTCTCTTCGCCCTACTATATAAAACGCCAAACCAAACAGTGCAACGCTTGAAGAAATGAAAGCGTAAAACCATGAAGTGGCAGATGCGTAGTCACGTAAAGATTCTCCGCCAGTGTACCCAGCGTAAGTAATCAAGTAGAAGGTTACCACTGGGGATATTACGATCCACAATAGGGCGACCGGCTCTTTCAATTGTTCCTTAATAAAAAGCTTTGCCAGCAAGAAAGGCTTAGATAATGGGTAGATATGCATAGCTCACCTCACGGAAACGGCACCATTTTTTTCAGACGAGACGAAAACATTAAAGACTCAAAGCTTTTTGAGTAACTATTTCTCAGATTTATGTTTTTTGAATTATTCATATGAAGAAACAGATCAGGTGAAACATACTTTGCAAAGACGCAATTAACCCCATTAATCCTGGCGCGCCGAGAATAAAAATAACCCGACACACCCAACCCGTTAAGCACCGACAGAAAAACCTCCAATGAAAACTGCAAAGAAGTTTCCCTATCGTCACCATCAGCAACCACATAATCGGTTATTTCACGATAGGTACCATACTCATTACAGGTCATAAAATAGCGAAGATAGTCATCCTCCACTTTTCGCTCATCAGACCCGATCGATTTAAACAAATCCATAAAACGATAAGTTTGCCACAGCTCAAGCAGCGCTTTTTCCAACGCTTCGCCGACGTCACCTGAATAGGACATACCCGCACAATACTTCACATGTCGATCACTATCGTTTTGGCCATAAACCGCCAACAAACAAACCCCAGGAAAACGATTGTCAGAAATATCAAAAATGGAAACCTCACCGGAAAATATTAGCGCATCATATAAATATTTAACATTCCTCCCTCGTAAGAGACACTCAACTTTACCGAGAGAGAACAGTGCTTGGCATTGCTTAGTCAGCCAAAACCTCAGTAGAAATTGTCGTTCAAGATACTCTTTTACAGCTCCTAAAAACGCGACATCCACGTTCCAGTAAAAGCTGCACCCACAGGTGTCTCTCAGCGGATATAAAAAATTATCCTTTTCGAGGCCGTGCGCAGAAAGAGAAATACATACAGTGGGAATTAAGCACTCAGAAAAATCAGAAGCTCTCATAACTTGTGTCAGTGAGAAGTGATGTTTTTTAACCTCTTCAATTGATATCAGCCTTGAAGCCGTCTGTGTAAGCGCGCTGGCAAAACCATCAACTTCAGCCCTCGTCAACGAGTCACTAAGAAAGCCGCACTTTATCGACAAAACCTCTCTATAAAAATGACGCCTTTCAAAATACTCTCCCAAGGCAGTTTTGATAGAGCGTGCGCCCCCGCCTACCCCTGACCCGTTAACTGAAAGAGCATCTGACACCTCTACAGAATTTGGCAAATAGAGCAGTCCGGCTGGTTGAAACAATAATGTTCCAGGAAGATCCGGCTTCTGCATTGCATTAACAAGTTTCATGCTGCTTCCCTATTAAGTGAATACATACAGGAAAAAACAGAGCGGGGTTAACCCCCAGTAACTTACATACCATGGAGTCCGTATAAGCAGACCACGGGCGGCAGGCAAGTCCTAATTTTTTTGCTTGAATCTCCACAAGCATATAAATAGAACCAACTTCCATAAGCGCCATGCGATAACCACGATACCTATATTTGAAAATATTTTTAGGCATATAGATTGAATAAACAATAGCCAAACTCGGAAAACCAAGCCGTTCTCCAGACGAACCCATTATAGCCGCCTTCGCATATTCAAAATCCACATTAACTTGCATTACTTCAAACCTCCTAGAACTAGGAAGCAAGTGCAAAACGCGCTCTTTAATGGGCCAACCTGCATTACTCTCAGCTAGTGAACAAATAAAGATCTCAACAGGGTAAAGTGCTCCTGCACTCGGATACCCACGTTTGTGTGCTCCGACACTCCTAGAGACAAGAGGTGACACCAGTTTTTCAAGCACTTCAAAGTTCAGAGACGCTGACAAAAACTTCTCGCATGATTCATTTCTGTATAAGCATTCAGCCCTATCTCCCTCGGACAATCCAAGGCTGACCGTTAGCCCCATATCAGGATAGAGTACGAGCTCATTTCCGGTTAACTGGCTCAGATGTTCTTCGTCCAGTGTATGGAGGCCAGTGCAATGTTGAAACGCCGTATGAAATGTGAAGTTACCTTTACTATGAAAATCAAGCACTGCCTCATAGACGGCAGGGTCTATAAATCTAAAATAATAGTCATGCGGAATATTTTTCACTTCCTTACCTCCAGGCAATCGCACATATACCAGTGGGAACTGGACTCTTGAAATACTCTGCCGTCACTTAATTGCACATACGAGGAGCACAACACATCATCATGATACTTGCGCAATACGCCGCCCTCAGTAAAAAACTTCACATTTTTAATAATTGCACCAATAACCACCAACTCTTGATACAAACTTAACTTCTTAAAGGGCACATTGACATGTTCATTTTTACAAAACGCCAATGCCGATGCCCAGTTGTTTTTCACCCGTTTGACTGACTCATTATGAATAAGTCTATCAACGGTACAAAAATGACAAGGGTTTCCGACCTCCGAGATATAAGGTTGCCCGATGCAAAAAAAACCGCCCATCGGCCAACAAACGCTAATAGCGCTAGCTGGTGATATTTTTGCCAAGTCAAAATGTATTTCTTTCAGGCCTTCATAATCATAAGAATGGCATAACAACACAATAAAACACCTAAACCCCGCAACAGAACTTACTATATCACTTGAAAAATCTTTAAACTCTACGACACCCGACAACTCTTGTCTAAATAAGTCTTCAATCCCGGCATTCCCTTCCCACGAGTGCACAACTATAGTCTTTTCAAAATAAAGCTCCTTAGCCGCCGCAAACGGAATTATTTTCTCCAGAAACTCAAATGCACTGGCTGCATTCAAGCCATTATCGGCGAGTATTTCATCCAACTCATCCTTCGTCAGCGCACGAGACATTTGTATCTGTCGCAACGCCTTCAAGATCGGTCGTGAATGCACCTTAGAGATACCAGCATCGGATATTACTAAACTTTCCGTTTCAAAATTGAGAATCTGATAGTTAGGAATGGCTATATTCATTATGTGATCCCCAGTAGGGGTTTCAGGCGCTGCCTAAGAAACCCCGTCAAGTGGGTAAATAAACCTATTCTTTGGCAAGTGTTTGTTCTTCTATCGAGTTGTGACCACATCCACCGGAGCCACCACTTCCTCCATTACATCCACCGCCACCTCCACACCCTCCACTTCCGCCACATCCCCCCTGACTTCCTGAAGCGCCAGCATTGCCAGCATACGGGTTAAATCCATAGTCATTGTCGAAATCATAGATAACTTCGCCATACTCTGATTTTTTCATTTTCAAGTTCCTCATATTGTCGTGTATCGCCACTAAACCGCAGTGACACTCACAATTTAGTAGACAAGAAGAAACTTGCAACGAAAATAATTTTTCCTTGTAGGAATTCAGTTACATCTGATTAGGAAATTTCACTCATTAAATTCAGAAAACCATTAATTGTCAGAAAGAAGAGGCAATGAATTAACTTTCACACACCAAATTATTCCTTCACAAAATAACATCTTAGAAGTTACCAACTTCGGAATTCAACAACCGTTCTCTGGCGAGTTCTACGTAGGAAGCGGCGTGAAACTTCAAAAAAACGGTAATAAATCCGACAAGCGGTCCGCCGAGTTAGCGCCTTGAAACAACTTTAAAAGGCCAGCAAGCCGTGTCCCTGGTTTAGTCGCGACGGGTGTCTTCCCCTAATCCAGCGCGGAGCTACACCATGAATAAAGTCGTACCCGATCCCCCCTCTATCCTGCAAAAGACCGTACCGCGTTCAAACGCGCCATCGACCATTACCTGCCCAGCCAGGGTTTCCACAACGTCAACGACGATCTGAGTTTTGAAAATGCCTTGCTCTACACCGCCAGCTTGCTCGACAGCGCTCCGGCAACGGCGCTCGATTGCGGCGAGCTGTTGGCTAGCCCAGGGCGGGCGAAGATGCTGGCGGTGTGGCATTTGTTGGAGATTGCCAAGACCACGGTAGATCGCTCCTACAGTGGTATTGATGCAAATACCTTGGTAGTTCAGGCGAACCGAGTCGATACCATCGCAGCATAGGTATCTACACAACTTTGTGGGCTGTAACAGCGGACGGTAACCACGATGCGAAGCGAGCCGTTCTTGATCTGCTTTTGATCTCAGGCGCCCCGTTAAACCACGCTGGCCGGAATTGGACAGGGATTTGGGGGGTAAACCGGCAGGGATGCCGGTTTAGCCGCCCCGCGCCATGGATGGCGCGTGGCGGCGGCCCCCCAAATCACTGGCGGATTACGGGCACACCGAGCCTAAGCGAGGTGCCG
>NZ_WJZM01000090.1:0-15819 GCF_021609545.1 Pseudomonas sp. PA-1-6B | reverse complement strand
GACGTGCTGTCCTTGACCCGTACCTCTGTGGCCAGTGGCGTTGCTCTGCAATTACTACGGGGGAACACGCTGGTGCGCTATGGGGCTGACTCCACGACGATTGGGAACCCGAATCAGTGGCTGGTCGGCAGTACTGGCAATGCGACTGTCCAGATCCCTTTGACCGCACGTTATATCCAGACCGCGTCCTCGATCCGTCCCGGCAGCGCGAACGGGTTGGCGTCATTCACAATGAGCTACCGATGAGCAGCGCGCTTTGGCGCGGGGGCCTGGGCGTGCTGATGAGCTTGCAGGCAATCGCCGTGCAAGGCGAAATCGTGATTGACCGCACGCGTGTCATCTACCCGGTTACCGCGCGCACGGTGGTGGTCAATCTGCACAATGAGGCTGACGGTCCGCGCCTAGTGCAAGCGTGGATCGATGATGGCGATGCGATGGCGGCACCCGAGAACAGTGATGTGCCGTTCACGATTACACCACCCATCGCCCGTATGAACGCGGGTACCGGGCGCGCCTTGCGGATCATGCATGATCAAACGCCAAAACAGGTGGCCGACCGGGAGTCGGTGTACTGGCTGAACGTACTGGCAATCAGACCGAGCGTTGAGGCATCCGATGAAACCAACGCCCTGCAATTTGCCTTTCGTACGCGGATCAAGCTTTTCCTCCGGCCCGCCGAATTGCCGGGACAGGTGCAGGACGTGGTTCATGCGCTTCAATGGTGCCTAAGCCGAGGGGACGCCGTGGGGTTGGAGGTGCTTAATCCCACGGCGTATCACGTGACCTTGTCTGGTGTGGTTCTGACACTCGGTGGTGTGGAGCATCACAGCGAAGATCCGCCGATGGTTGCACCTTATGCTACTGCACGGGTCGCGATACCTGAGTTGCCTCGCGGCGACCTATCCGGCCCGCAATTACAGTTCACCACCTTGGATGATGATGGGGCTACTCAACATCATCAAGCACAGTTGCAGTTTGTCGACTGTTCGTCGGTCAAACCCTACGCTGCCGCACCAGATGTTTGAACCCTTCGAACACCAGCACCATGACCGCGATCCAGATCGGGATGTAGGTCAGCCATTGGCCTGCCTTGATCCCTTCACCCAGCAGCAGCGCCACCACCAGCAACAGCACTGGCTCGACATAACTGAGCAGCCCGAACAGGCTGAACGCAAGCAGCCGGCTGGCGATGATATAGCTCACCAACGCCGAAGCGCTGATCAGACCCAGTATCGGGATCAGCGCATACAGATTGGGGTGGGCATCCATCACTGCAAAGCCCTGTTCGCCGCTTTGCACAAACCACCATGCCACCGGCAGCATCAGCGCCATGTCCAGCCACAGGCCGCCCAGGTGGTCGGTCTTGAGGTATTTACGCACGATAAAGTACAGCGGGTAACCGATGATCACCACCAGCGTCGCCCAGGAGAACCCACCGGCCTGGTATAACTCGTTGAGTACCCCGAGCCCGGCAAAAAACACCGCGATCTTTTGCAGGTAGGAAAGCTGTTCGCCCCACACCAGGCGCCCGGTGAGCACCATGGTCAGCGGCAGCAGGAAGTAACCGACCGACACATCCAGGCTGCGCCCGTTGAGCGGTGCCCACATGAACAACCACAGCTGCACGCCAAGCAAGGCCGACGACACCAGTATGCCCCCGATCAGCCGTGGCTCGGCCGCGAGCATGCGCAGCAGTTCCCAGACCCGGCGCCACTCGCCGCTGACGAGCATGAACACCGTCATGCAGGGCACGGTGAGCAACATGCGCCAGCCGAAAATCTCCAGGCCACTCAAGGGCGTTAGCAGTGATGTGAAGTAATACATCACGGCAAACAACACCGAAGCCAAGACCGATAACACCACACCTTTAGACACGTTGTCCTCGCGAAAGCCAATTATTGCGCGGGTAGTCTACAGGCGTGCCAATCGACCGGATACAAAATGCCCGACATCGTTGAACCCCGGCGAGGACGAATGCCCCGGCGTGACCAACGAATCAATGAACGCCTCGTCTTCAGCGCTGATCTTCACCGCCAGCGCCCCGGTGTAGGCGTCCCACTGCGCCTCGGTCCGTGGCCCGACAATCGCCGAGCTTACCGCCGCATTGTTCAGCACCCAGGCGATTGCGAACTCGACGATCCCCACGCCACGCCCTTGGGTGTATTGCTGGATCTGCTGGGCAATGCGCAGTGATTCAATTCGCCACTCGGTTTCCAGGATGCGTTTATCCTGGCGCGCGGCACGGCTGCCGGGCTCGGGCGTGACATCCGGTGCGTACTTGCCGCTGAGGACCCCTCGGGCCAGTGGACTGTACGGCACCACTCCCAGGCCGTACGCCGCTGCAGCGGTGATCTGCTCGACCTCGGCCTGGCGATTGACGATGTTGTACAACGGCTGGCTGATGATGGGTTTATCGACGCCCAGGCGTTCAGCCACGTGAATCACTTCAGCGATGCGCCAACCCCGGTAATTGGACAGGCCCCAATAGCGGACCTTGCCCTGGCGGATCAGGTCACCCATGGCGGACACGGTGACCTCCAACGGCGTGTCGTGGTCTTCGCGGTGCAGGTAGTAGATGTCCAGGTAGTCGGTATCCAGGCGTGCCAGGCTGGCGTCCAGCGCGTTGAACAGACGCTTGCGGCTCAAACCGCTGCGGTTGGGCACGCCATCGGTAGGGCCGAAGCCGACCTTGGAGGCCACCACCCAATCCTGGCGGTTGCGCGCGATCGCCTCACCGACGATTTCTTCGGAGCGCCCGCCTGTATACAGGTCGGCCGTGTCGATGAAATTGATGCCCTGGTCCCAGGCCTTGTCGATGATGCGCAGCGAATCTTCGGTGCTGGTCTGTTCGCCAAACATCATGGTGCCGAGGGTGAGTGCGCTGACCTTCAACCCGGACTGGCCCAATGTGCGGTAATTCATGCAAAGCTCCTCACGCAAATGTAAGTGATGCAATACCAGACCCGAGCGCTCTGGAACAAGCCCTGGGGGCATTTCTTCATGTGCGTAGCAAAGTCAGGCAGCGGGCCTGTAAAAAACGGTGCAGCACTTTCACGCGTTCCGACACTTGCAGGCGGTGCGGGCACATCAGGTTGAACGGCGCGGGTTCGCCTTGCCAGTCGGGTAGCAAGGGTACCAACCGCCCAGCCTGGATATCACGGGCCACATCCAGGTTGGCCTTATAGGCAATGCCATGCCCCGCCAACGCCCAGCGGCGGACAATCTCGCCGTCATCGCTGAGGTAGTCACCGCTCACCTCGACTTCTTGAAGCAACGCCCCCTGGCGGAAATACCAGGTGCTATTGGCCTGGCCCCGGCGCATATAGCGCAGCGTGTTGTGGTGGGCCAAATCTTCGGGCGTATGCGGAGTACCGTGGCGCGCCAGGTAGTCGGGGCTGGCGCAGGCAATGCGATGGTGATCGGGTACCACCGGCAGGGCCACCAGGCTGGAGTCTCTAGGCACGCCAAAGCGCAAGGCGATGTCGACCGTGTCGCGAAACAAGTCGGCATTGCTGTCGTTGAGCAACAGTTGCAGACGGATGGTGGGGTGCTCCAGCTTGAACTCATCCAGCCAGCCCAGCAGCACATTGCGACCAAAGTCCGAGGGCGCGGCCAACTGCAATAAACCACTGAGGCTCTGGCCCTGTTGCTTGATGGCGTGCTCGCCGTCCGACAGCGCCTCCAGTGCCACCCGCACACTGTCCAGGTAACGCCGGCCTTCTTCGGTCAGGCGCATGCTGCGGGTGGAGCGGGCGAGCAGGCGGATGCCGAGGCGGGTTTCAAGGCGCTTGAGGGCAATGCTGGCCGCCGCCGGCGTGAGGCCAAGGCCACGGGCGGCGGCCGTCAGGCTGCCGGTGTCGGCGCTGCGCACGAAGACTTCAAGGTCGAGAATCGAGCTCATTGATAAAAATCCTTTAAAGATCTTGTCGTTTTACCCGGATTTTTCATCGATTACCAAGCTGGGAAGATGAACGCTCACTTTCTGACCCAGGTAGTTTTCTCATGACCTCTTCTCTGAGCGGTAAAACCATCATCGTCATCGGCGGCAGCAGCGGTATCGGCGCGGCAGTGGCCCAGGCAGCCTTGGCGCGAGGCGCGCATGTGATCGTGGCCGGGCGCCGCTTGGCGCCAGGTTCCGACAGCGGGCTGCGCAGCGAGCCGGTGGACGTCACCGACAGCGCCTCGTTAAAGCAACTGTTCGAAACCGTGGGGCGCTTTGACCATCTGGTCTACACCTCGGGGCCTTCGGTGCGGGCCAAGCCTTTGATCGAAACAGACCTGGATGAAGCTCAGAACAACTTCGATGTGAAGCTCTGGGGCGCACTACGCGCCATTCAACACGCGCTGCCTTTTTTGCACGAACAGGGCAGCATCACCCTGACCTCGGGCCAGATGGGGCGCAAGTTGGCGACAGGGCAGTTCATCAAGACGGGCATTAACGCTGCGACCGAGGCCTTGGGCAAACAACTGGCCAAAGAACTGGCGCCGCGTCGAGTCAATGTGATCAGCCCAGGGGTGATAGACACACCGGCCTATGCAGGGCTTGGCCAAGAGCAACGTTTGGCAATGTTTGCCAAGGCGGGCCAAGGTTTGCCGATTGGGCGGGTGGGGCAGGCTGAAGAAGTGGCGGCGGGGTATGTACTGGCCATGGAAAATGGCTTTATGACCGGTGCGGTGGTTGATATCGACGGTGGCGGCCTGTTGTAAATACATGACCCAAGTGGGAGGGAGCAGACCCCTCCCACGTTGAAGGCGTCAGGCCTTGAGCGTGCGCGTCATCCGCAATGCCAGAACACTGCCGCCCACAATCACCGCCGCCAGCAGGTACAACGCCACATCCGTAGACCCAGTGGCATCCTTCACAAAGCCCACGATATACGGGCTGAGAAAACCCGCCATCTGCCCCATGGAGTTGATCAACGCCAAGCCACCCGCCGCCGCACCCGCGCTGAGCATGGTGGTGGGCACCGGCCAGAACATCGGCAGGCCGGTCAGGGCGCCCATGGTGGCGATGGTCAGGCCGAGAATGGCGATAGCGGGCGTAGTGGCGAAATTAACGGCGATCACCAGGCCAATGGCGCCCATCAACATCGGCACCACCAAATGCCAGCGTCGCTCCTTGCGCAGGTCGGCAGAGCGGCCCACCAGCAACATGAACACCGCCGCCAACAGATACGGAATCGCGCTGAGCCAGCCAATCACCAGATTGTCGCTGAAGCCCATGTTCTTGATGATCGACGGCAGCCAGAAGTTGATCGCATACACACCACTCTGGATGCAGAAGTAGATCAGGCCGAATGCCCAGATCGCCGGGTTCTTGAACACTTCGGCCAGGGAGTCGCTGGTGGTTTTCGGCTTGTTAGCCAGGTCTGTGGCCTGGTCCGCTTCCAGTACCGCACGCTCATGGGGCTTGAGCCACTTGGCGTTGGCGAAACTGTCACTGAGCAGGAAGTAGGCGAGGGCGCCGAGGATCACGGTCGGGATGCCTTGCAGCAGGAACATCCACTGCCAGCCCGCCAAGCCGCCTTGGCCTGCGGCAAAGTGATTGAGAATCCAGCCGGAAAACGGGCTGCCGAGCAAACCGGACACCGGGATCGCCGACATGAACAGTGCCATGATTCGCCCACGGCGGAAGGTCGGAAACCACTGCGAAAGGTACAACACCACGCCGGGGAAGAAGCCCGCTTCAGCGGCACCGGTAAACAGGCGCAGGGTGTAGAAATGCGTGGGCGTGGTCACAAACAGCAGGCATGTGGAAAGCGTACCCCACACGATCATCATCAACGCGATCCAGCGCCGCGGGCCAAAGCGGGTCAGCGCCAGGTTGCTCGGCACGCCGCATAGCACGTAGCCGATAAAGAAAATCCCGGCTCCCAGGCCGTATACGGTTTCACTGAATTTCAACGCGTCGAGCATCTGCAGCTTGGCAAAGCCAACGTTTACCCGGTCGAGGTAATTGAACAGATAGCAGATAAAAATGAAGGGGATCAGGCGCAGGGTAATGCGCTTGTAGATGGCGTTTTTATCGTCATCGCTGGCCAGTGCGGCAGTGGCACTCTGTGACATGGGATTCTCTCTTTATTATGATTTTTCGCGGTGCGAGGGTAACGTTGACCGCCCTGACAGTCTCGGTGACGTGATGGGCAACTGTCTTTGTGCCGGCGCACAGTCAAGCCATCTTTGCGCTGTGCTGGTGAACAACCTTTTTCAGGAAATTAGCCCCATGTTCGAGCTGGATCATGCCCTGGCGCAGGAGATTGTCGATCGCACCATGGCAATCCTGCCCCATAACGTCAATGTCATGGACAGCCAGGGCTTGATCCTGGGCAGCGGCGAGCCGGAGCGTATCAATACCCGCCATGAAGGTGCCCAGCTAGTGTTGGCCAATGGGCGGGTGGTGGAAATCGACGGGCAGACCGCCAAGCATCTCAAGGGTGTGCAACCAGGCATCAACCTGCCGCTGCTGCATGATCAGCGCCTGATTGGCGTACTGGGTATCACCGGCGAGCCGGATGGGTTACGCACCTATGCCGAACTGGTGCGCATGACCGCTGAAATGCTGGTCAGCCAACGCCACCAGCAAGCCGAACAACAATGGCGGCGCCAGCGTTGCGATGATCTGCTGGCCCTGCTGTTGGCCGACAGCGGCGACTCCCCGCGCCTGGTGGACGAAGCCCAGCAACTGGGGCTCAAGCCACAACTGGCGCGCACGCCGTACCTGTTTGAACTGGGCCCGGGACAAACGGCGGAGGCCCTGAGCGCCTGGCTCGCCAGCCGCTACCCGGACAGTTGGTGCGTCAGCTCTGCGCAGTTTTCCTTGCTGTGGTGCCGACCTGCTGCGGTGCAGGTCGATAATCCCCGCTTGCTGGAAAAGCTCGACGGCCTGGGTTGGAACGTCCTGCGCGTGGCCATCGGCGGGCAAGCGGAGGGCTTGGCGGGACTGCGCCGCTGCTATCGGCGGGTGGGTGATCTGCTTGCTTATGGCCGGGATATCCTGCCGCAATCACGCCTGTTGACCCTCAACCGTTATCGCCTGCCGGTGATGCTGTGGCGTCATCGCAACGACGACGCCCTGGACGAACTGCTCAATCCGTTGCGCAAAGTGTTGGCCAAGGACAGCAACGGGCAACTGCTTGCCACGTTGCGCAGTTGGTGCGAACACGATGGGCAAAGCCAGGCGTGCGCAGACGCCCTGGGTATCCACCGCAACAGCCTGCGTTACCGCATGGAGCGCATAGCTGAACTCAGCGGCGTGGATCCGCTGACGCTCGACGGCATGCTGGCCTTGTACCTGGGTGTGCAACTGTTGCCTCACTCCTTGTCGGAATGAACAATAAACCTCCTCCACACTTGTGCATCGGCCCCGCGTCATTGCCCCAGCCAACTGGCAGCATGGGCGTTATAAAAACCGGAGAAAGCCCATGAAAATCGTGATCGCCCCCGACTCGTTCAAAGACAGCCTGAGTGCCGCAGGTGTCGCCCAGGCGATTGCCGAGGGCTGGGCCGAGGTCTGGCCGGATGCGCACGTGCTTCAATGCCCGATGGCCGATGGCGGTGAAGGCACGGTGGATGCGGTGCTCGCAGCATGTAAGGGGCAATTGCGCCGGCAAACAGTCCGAGGCCCGCTGGGCGACAGCGTCGAAGCGCGTTGGGGATGGTTGGCCGACAGCCATACGGCGATGATCGAGATGGCCGAGGCCAGTGGTTTGCAACTCGTCGCGCCGGGGCAGCGCGACGCTTGTTCCAGTACCACCTATGGCACCGGCGAGTTGATCCGCGCCGCGCTGGATGCCGGGGCGCAGCGCATCATCCTGGCGATTGGTGGCAGTGCTACCAACGATGGCGGCGCGGGGGCGATGCAGGCCCTTGGCGTGCAGCTATTGGATAGCGAACGCCAGCCACTGCCGACGGGTGGGTTGGCGTTGGCGCGCCTGGCCCATATCAGCCTCGAACAACTGGACCCGCGCCTGGCACAGGTGCGTTTTGAAATCGCCGCCGACGTCAACAATCCCTTGTGCGGCCCTCACGGAGCGTCGTCTATTTTCGGCCCGCAAAAAGGCGCGAGCCCCGAGCAGGTGGCACAACTGGACGCGGCCCTTGGGCACTTCGCTGACCATTGCGCCCAGGTGCTGCCCAAGGATGTGCGCGACGAACCAGGCAGCGGCGCCGCCGGTGGCCTGGGCTTTGCTGCCAAAGCGTTCCTCGCCGCCCAGTTTCGCCCAGGGGTCGAGGTGGTTGCTGAACTGGTTGGCCTGGATGAAGCGGTGCGTGATGCCGATCTGGTGATTACCGGCGAGGGCCGCTTCGACGCCCAGACCCTGCGTGGCAAAACCCCGTTTGGCGTGGCACGCGTTGCCCAGCGACAGGGCGTGCCGGTGGTGGTCATCGCGGGGACATTGGGCGAGGGCTACGAGCAGATGTATGCCCAGGGTGTGGACGCAGCATTTGCTTTGCCATCGGGTCCGATGTCACTGGAACAGGCTTGTCACGAGGCGCCGCGCCTGTTGCGTGAGCGGGCCTCGGACATTGCGCGGGTGTGGCGTTTGGCTATTCAGCGCGGATAGATTAAGACCGTCAACGCCGTGACAGACTTGGCGATAATTACTATCATCCGTGCTTACTCTGAAGACCGGCTGACCTGGCCGGGCATGTTGGAAACCGATCATGCAGATCAAGCGTTTTACCCTCGTCAATTTCCGCGGCATCGAGAAGATGGAGCTCGATTTCGAAGGCAGGAAGACTGTCGCTTTGGTGGGCATCAACGGCGTGGGCAAGTCGTCGATTCTGGATGCGTTGGCGATAACGCTTTCGAACTTGACATCGCGGGTTGTGGGCAAGGCTGCCAAATCCAGAACTTTGTCCAAAGATGATATTCGAGCAGGGGAAGATTACACCCGTTTGGAGTTAACGACGGACTTGCAAAATCAGCCGGGTACAAAGGATTTGAGCTGGGCAATAGCCTTGAATAAGAAAGGAGGAAAACATCCAGCAGATCGTAGTAGCGATTTATTGGCCTTGAACGTAAAAGCCGACGAGTTCGAATACGGCATCCGGCACTACGAATCAGGATTTGATGATTGGATAACATTGCCGTTGGCAGTTTATTACGACGTGCACCGTGCCGTACTAGACGTACCATTGCGCGTTCGCGAACAGTTGGTCAACGCTATCGCTGAAGGGTATGACGATGCGTTGGGCCACGGTGGCGCGGACTTCAAGCGGTTCTTCATCTGGTTTCGCAATCAGGAAGATCTTGAAAATGAAAATAGTCGGGATACCCCTGGCTATCGAGACAGAGAACTCTCCGCTGTACGCCGTGCTATCGAAACCTTCACTGGGTTCCGGGACGTCCGCGTTCGTCGTAAGCCAGCGTTGAGAATGACGGTCCTCAAAGGCGATCTCGAATTCAATGTTCTGCAGCTATCCGACGGTGAAAAATGTCTATTGGCGATGGTTGGCGATTTGGCGCGCAGGCTTACATTACTCAATCGCGAAGTGGCTGACCCACTGCAAGGGAAGGGTGTCGTCCTGATCGACGAATTGGACCTCCATCTCCATCCGGGTTGGCAGCGTACCGTTGTTGCAAACCTTGAAAAGACCTTTCCCAACTGCCAGTTCATCATCACCACCCATTCACCACAAATACTGGGTGAGCTGCCGGCTGAAGCAATCATGCTATTGAAGGATGGCCGGTTTATCGGGCATCCAGAGCGTTCGCTTGGGTTACGCAGCGGCGAAGTGATCGAAGAGTTGATGGGGGATGTCGCGCAAAATCGCGACGTAGGCCATCAACTCCAGGCAATACGTCGCTATCTGGATGACGACAAACTGGAGCATGCCGAAGCCAGTCTCTCGCAATTGAGAGATAAGGTTGGTGACATTCCGGACATCCTGGAAGTACAAGCGAGTATCGACTCCTTGAGGTGGGCCGGAGAAAGTGAAGCATGAGGTCCATCACGAAAGGGGCAGAGCCCCGCGAGTTGATTGAGTGGCGTCGGGAAAACAAAGACACACCGCAAAATCTGTTTTATGGCCGTGGTAGCAGTTTTCCGGCAGAGCCTGTGCGCAGGTCGTTATTGCGTGAGCAGTTTCATCTTTGCGCTTATACGCTACGTCGGCTACCTACCGCGCAAGAATGCGGAGCCAAAGGCCAAGACACTATTTTTAGCTGCCATATCGAACATGTGCTGCCCCAGGCAAGGCATGTGGACCAAAGCATCGCTTACGACAACATGGTCGCATGCTATCCGCCTAGTCAGTCCAATGTAGCCTGTGAGTACGGAGCAGAGGAAAAAAAGGCCTACGACCCCGCTCGGAACCCCTTTGTATCGCCTCTTTCGCCCCACGCGAGCCGGCTTTTTCGATTTTTAAGAGACGGAAAGGTTGAAGGGCTTTCACCGGAGGCGGTTCAAACGATTGAAGTGCTCAAGCTCAATCACGCCACGCTGGTCAATGACCGCAAGGCGGTCATCAAAGGCTGGCTTATGCCACGAGGAAAACCCATTTCTGCCGCAGCGGCCAGGCGTTTGAGCACGGAGGCCGAGACGCCGGACGCCAATCTTTGTTTACTTCAGTACTGCATGGCACTTAAGCAACAGGCCGAGTTACATGCGGACAAGTACGAAAAACGCGCGGTGCGTACCCGAGGTCAGGTGAGACCATGAAGGTCAACCCATTCAGTTAGCAGGGACAATCCGCGCCTGCTGTGAATCAATGATCCCTCCGGCCAACCGCTCCACCCACTGCGCTTGAAACGCCTGCAGCGCCGCACCGGGTTGTTGCAACTGCACAAACTCAAGCATCGGGTCTAGCACCGCTGTGCGCACGCCGCTCAATTCCTCCAGGGTCGCCAAGCCGCAGAACGGTACATAGGCTTCGCTGTAGCCGCCTTCGTGTACCAGCACCAGGCGGCCCTGACATAAACGATCGGCTGCCAGGCGCAGGGCGCGGGTCAGCAGACGGAACGATTCGCTGTGCAACAACATGCGCGCTAGCGGGTCGACGGCGTTGGCGTCATAACCGCAAGCAACGATGATCAACTCCGGCTCGAAGCGCTCCAGCGCGGGCACGACGATGCGTTCCATGGCGTGTAGATAGGTGGCGTGCCCACTGCCTGGCGGCAACGGAATATTGATGTTGGCCCCCACGCCGGCCCCGCGGCCTCGATCCTGCTCGCCGCTGTAGCCAGGCGGGTAGCAGCCGTCCTGATGCAGGGAAATCGTCAACACATCGGCCCGTTCTTCGAAGATCGACTGCGTGCCGTTGCCGTGGTGCACATCCCAGTCGATCACGGCGACTTTGCCCAATCCGTTGCGGGCCTTGGCGGCCTCGATGGCAATGGCAATGTTGGCGAGAAAGCAAAAGCCCATGGCGCTGTCTGCCAGGCAGTGATGCCCCGGTGGCCGCGACAGCGAATAGGCGTTGTGCACCTGGCCCTTGAGCACCGCGTCCACGGCGGCCAGGGTCAGTCCGGCGGACAGTTGCGCAATCTCGTAGCTGCCCGGCCCAATCGGTGCCTGGGGGCCAAGCTCACCGCCGCCTGCATCGCTCAGGGCCTTGAAACGCTGCAGGTAGGCACGGCTGTGGACGCGCAGCAAATCCTCTTCACTGGCTGGCGGCGCGCTACGCAGTTGTAGTTGGCGGCTCAGCCCGGAGACATCCAACAGGCTTTTCAAGCGGCGCTTGGTCTCCGGTGACTCGGCATGCCCGCTGCCGGCCGGCGGCTGCACCCAGCCGCCCACGGGCAGGGTCAGCGCATGGGCGCCGGCGCTGTGCCACAGGCTTATTTCGTCGAAGAAAAATGCGGTGGTTGGGTTCATACCGGTTCCAGTTCAGTGGGGGAGTGGGGACGGCTGGCGATGATCATCACCAGCGACAGCAAGGTGATAGCGGCTGCACCGAGCAGCAACAGGCTGAACCCGCCGCTGGCCTCGATCAGGCGGCCAGCGAGCGCTGGGCCGATGGCCAGGCCGCCGCCGATGACCAGGTTGGAGGCGTTCATCAGCTTGCCGCTGTGATCGAGGTCGGCCAGGCAGGCCAGGATCAGCGGCAGAATGAAGGTCCAGGTGAATTTGAACAGCAGCGCCGCCAAGGCAAATCGCAGCAATGCGGGCTGGCCAAGCAACAAGAGCACCGCTGCCGCCATCAACAGGTAGCCCAGCAGCAACAGCACTCCACGCGGCAAGCGGGCCCCGATCAGTGAAGCGCTCGCTGCCCCGGCAATGCCCATCACGGTGGCGATGGCGAGGATTTCGCCGCCGTGCTGCGCCGAAATCCCGGCACTGGCGCCCAAGGCACCGATAAAGGTCCATACGCCCCCCAGGCTGATGTAAAAGGCCAGCACCGCGCCAACCCCCAGGGCGGCTTTCCAGCGTGAACCGGGCAAGACCGGGGCGCGGTTGGCGGGCAACGCAGGGCTACCGGCGGGAAACGCCCGCGCCAATGGCAGCAGCACAGCCATCAACCCTGCCAGGATCAAGTAGCAGGCATTCAAGCCAAACCGTTCGAACAAACCAGGCAACACCACCAGGCCGAGGGCACCGACGATCAACTGCCCCATCACCCACAAACCATAGACCCGGCTGGGGTTGGCGGTGGTTGCCGCACTGGCCAGGCAGAGGATCATCAGCGAGCCGCCGGCCAGGGCGCTGGCAGCGCGCAACACCAGCAGTACGGCGTAGGTGTCGGCCAGCATCGACAGCAGGTTGGCGGCCATGAACAGCAGCGCGGCGACCCGGGCGGCGGTGCGCCAGTCAACCCGCTTGAGCCACCACCAGGCGGGCAAGGTCGCCAGGCTCATGGCGCCCAGTTCCACGGAAAACAAGTCGCCAATACGCGCCGGGCTCAGTTGCCACTGGCTGGCCAACTGCGCGGCCACGGCGGGAGCGGTCATCAGGATGGTCGGGGTGATGGCGGCAAACAGCACGATCGCTGCCAGCCGTGCCGTTATCGCAGGGTTGGAAATGGGCATTTTCAAGCTCCAGGGAAAGGGGGTCAGAACACATGCACCAGGCGCAACAGCGCTTCGGTGCCGGCATAGCCATTGGAAGCCGCAACGTGTTGCGAAAGGCTGACCATCAGTTGGTTCTGCCGGTCGAGCCAATGCCCGAGTTCGAAGCCGACTTGGGTGTAGCGCTTGTGGGTGTCGTCGAGGCGGCGGTTGTTGAGGCGCAGGGCGCCACCGTCGGCCTGGATCAGGCGCAGTGCGCCGTAAGTGGCGGCGCTGAAGTCATACGAGGCAAACGCCTGCAGGCGATACAGCGGGGCTTGCTTGAGTTCGCTGCCAAAGTAATCGTCATTGCGGCCATAGAGCTGGGCTTCCAGGTTGGCTTCCAGTACCCAGTTTTCGCCGATGCCGTGGGTGTAGTTGTAGACAAAGGTGGCGCCCCAGCGATTGGCACCGGGAGAGACGTCCGGGTTTTGACTGTGGTACTCACCCACCGGCACGGTGATCAGGCTCAACAAGCCGCTGTAAGTGCGCGAAGCCGGGTCGTTGACGAAAAACAGCGTGCCGCCCACCTGTGGATCGCCCAGGCCGCGCTCGCGGCTGCGCTGGTTGGCGCCGGGCACGCGCGCGCTGATGTCGGCAAAGGGCAGGATGAATTGCGGCGTGCACAACGTGCCGCAGGCGTCGGTGAAATACACCTGGCGGTAAGCCACGGCGTTGACCCTGAGGTCGGCCTTGCCGGTGCTGTCGGCGGGGCCATGGAAATCGCCGGCACGGGTGGCGGGCAAGTACAGCACACCCAGACGGGTGCCAGGTGGGGCGGCGAAAAAGTCGCGAGCGTTGAGGTCGGCAGCCCGGCTGTCGAGGCTGAACAGGCTGGCGCATAGCACTGTCAGGTTACGTAGGCATGTAGAAGTCATGGCGAAGCGTCTCGTATCAGAGGAGGCCGGAAAATGGGCAACAGCAGCCCGAGACCGTAAAAAACGACCGTGGCAAAACCGTGGGAGAAGCGGGCAGGGTCAGTCGGGCGGGGCGTGCACCAGGTGCGCTATGCGCGCCTTGTCCTTGACGCCGAGCTTGGCGTAGATGGCGCGGATATGGTGACGCACGGTGTTGGGTGAGAGGCCAAGGTCGCGAGCTACTTCCTTGTAGGTTTTGCCCTCGCCAAACCCTTGGGCTACGTCGTTTTCCCGTGGGCTGAGCTGGGGCAGGGCGCGGTTGAGGCGCGCGGCCAACAGCAATTGGTCGCCCACCGGTGACGCCTGGATATGGATGCGCTTGCCCTCATGCCCGCGCTCATCTAGCAGCACCGGTAGGGTGGGGCCGCGCCATTGCGGCCATTCGCTGAGCAGCAGGTCGACAAAACCGCGCTCGGCGCATTGCAACACACCCCGGGGGTCGCACACCGCCAGGGCCAGATTGCGCGGGCTGGCCAGGGTTTCACGCATGGCCACCAAGGTGCGGATCTGGTTTGCCGAGACCGCCGCCACCAGATGCAGCATCAGGTTATTGAGTAACTGGCAATCCTGCGCGTTGAACGTGGGCGCAGTGGGCTGGCGGTAGAGCGTCAGGTGGTGGCTGAGGTGGGTTTGCGGGTCGATATGGATCACACACAGCAATTCACCCAGGCCGTGGCGTTGCCCCAGCCAATTCAAGGCGCTGCCGTTGGCGGGGTCGCGCATATCGATAATTACTGCCTCGCCAGGCGAGGCATGCACCCGTGCAACGGTAACGTCCAGATGGCGGATCGACTGCCAGTCCGCCAGGTAGTCGGGTGGCAACTGATAGAGGTAGCTGTTGTGCTCTTGCGGCAGACCGTTGATGACAGCCGAGCGTCCCCACCAGGCACTGTCGAAGGCCAGCAATTGGCTGACGCGTGCCAGGGCATGGCGCTGGAAGTGTTCGATGTCCTGATGTTGGGCCAGGCGTTGCAGGTCCAGGGTCAGGGTGCTGAAGGCCTGCAACAGGCCCGAGTGATCAAGACGGCTCATGGGTGTTCCTCTGTGGGACTTTTTTTGTTGTTCTCGTCACAGGGTGAAGGCCGAAGCGTCGGGTTGACGGGGCAGGGCCTGGGCAGAGTATCGGCGCTGCGCATATGGATCGCCATCGTTCAGATGCAGGATGGTGCTGGTCGGCCAGTGGGAAAACTCCCGGCTCGTCAGCCTGGCGCTTAGCCTCTACACTGGCCCGCCACTTGTCTTTCAAAGGATGAAATGCAATGCACCCACCTGAACCGTCTATCGTGATCCAGCGTTTTACCGAGGCCCACCTGGAGGGCGTCGCCGCGCTCTACAACGAACCGGCTGTTTGTCGTCAGGTGCTGCAAATGCCTTTTCAGTCTGTTGAGATGTGGCGCAAGCGCCTGGTGATGGATAACGAGCGGCGCCTGCAACTGGTGGCGGTGCAGGGCGCTGAGGTGATTGGCCAACTGGGGCTTGAGCAATATCTGCGTGTTCGCCAGAGCCATGTTGGCTCGTTGGGTATGGGCGTGGCGCCCGCCTGGCAGGGCAAGGGTGTCGGTTCGCGGCTGTTGAAGGCTGCGCTGGAGGTGGCTGACAACTGGATGAACCTGCGCCGTGTGGAGCTGACTGTTTACGCGGACAACGAGCCTGCGCACAACCTGTACCGCAAGTTCGGCTTCGAAGTGGAAGGGCGGCTGCGCGATTACGCCCTGCGCGACGGAATTTTTGTCGATACCCTGAGCATGGCGCGCCTGCGCACGTCGGCTTGATCCTGTAAAACTGTGGGAGCTGGCTTGCCCTAATGCCAGTCAGTTAATACAGAATCGGTAACTGTGGCGAGGGAGCTTGCTCCCGCTGGGGCGCGAAGCGGCCCCAAAAATGGGACTGCTACGCAGTCCAGCGGGAGCAAGC